>NZ_JBMHFZ010000060.1:0-621 GCF_049166755.1 Halomonas terrestris
GAGTACACCGTGCTGCCCGAGGTGTCGCTGGCGGTGGTCTCGAAGGAGGCGCCGCTGGACAAGATCTGCCTGCTCGGCTGCGGGGTGACCACCGGCATCGGCGCGGTGCTCAACACCGCCAAGGTCGAGCCGGGCTCGACCGTCGCCGTGTTCGGCCTGGGCGCCATCGGTCTCGCCGTGATCCAGGGCGCGGTGATGGCCAAGGCCAGCCGCATCATCGCCATCGACGTCAACCCGGACAAGTTCGAGCTGGCCCGCCAGTTCGGCGCCACCGAGTTCGTCAATCCCAAGGAGCACGCGGACCCGATCCAGCAGGTGATCGTCGACCTGACCGACGGCGGGGTCGACTACTCCTTCGAGTGCATCGGCAACGTCAACGTGATGCGCTCGGCCTTGGAGTGCTGCCACAAGGGCTGGGGCGAGTCGGTGATCATCGGCGTGGCCGGGGCCGGCGAGGAGATCTGCACCCGGCCGTTCCAGCTGGTGACGGGCCGGGTGTGGAAGGGCTCCGCCTTCGGCGGCGTCAAGGGCCGCACCGAGCTGCCGGGCTATGTGGAGCGCTACATGAACGGCGAGATCAACATCGACGACTTCATCACCCACGACATGCCCTTCGAGCAG
>NZ_JBMHFZ010000061.1:0-537 GCF_049166755.1 Halomonas terrestris
CCTGGCGTTCTACCAGGCCGGCGACGCCTGGCTGCCTACCTGGCACTCGGGCGACCGGCTCACCCAGGGCGAGAGCCCCAGCGGAGAACCCCGGTGGCACTACCAACGCGCCGACGGCCACACCGAGGCCTATGACGCCGAGGGCCGGCTGCTGCGCATCGAACGCTCCAGCGGCAATGTCCTCAGCCTGAGCTACCAGGGCGACCAACTGCAGGCGGTCGACGATGCCTACGGCCGCTCCCTGACCTTCCAGTGGGCGAGCGACCAGCTGGTGGGCGTGATCGACCCCGCCGGCGAGCTCACCCAGTACGGCTACACCGGCGAGGCCCTGACCCAGGTCACCTTCCCCGATGCCACGGTCCAGCAGTACGTCTACGACGACCCCCACGACCCGGCGCTGCTGACCGGCTGGATCGACGAGCGCGGCATCCGCGTCGCCACCTGGGCCTATGACGACCAGGGCAGGGCGGTGCTCAGCGAGCACGCCGACGGCGTCAACCGCACCACCCTCGACTACAGCGCCCCGGGCCAGACCGT
>NZ_JBMHFZ010000062.1:0-518 GCF_049166755.1 Halomonas terrestris
TGATGGAGAGCAGGGTGGAGACCTGCACGGCGTTGGGGTCGAAGTGGGCGCGATGCACCCGCTGGGCGCGGAACAGCAGGTCGTTGAAGGGCAGGGCGAAGAGCGCCTCGATCTCGTCGAGGGTCCAGTCGTGGCGGATCGCCGGCAGGCTGGCTAGGGTCTGGGTATCGGTGCGGCCATCGGCGCAAGGGTCGTGCGGCAGGGAGGACATGGCGGGCTCGCTTATGGTCAACTTTGTTGGAATAATCAGGTTGACGGACAGCTTACGGACTCGACGAGGCTTGTCAACCGCATGGATTGAGTTGGTTGACGGTGCGCTGCGTCGGGCCCTGCCGGGACGCTGTGCCTTCTGCCTGGCCCCCGGCAGTGACGGCAAGCCCTGGTGCGAGGCCTGTTTCGCGGGATTGCCCTGGAACCTGCCGGCCTGCCCGTGCTGCGGCGAACCCCAGTCGGGGCAGCTGGTCGGGCGCCGTTGCGGGGCCTGCCTTCGGCTGCCGCCTGCCTTCGCCAGGACGTGG
>NZ_JBMHFZ010000063.1:0-506 GCF_049166755.1 Halomonas terrestris
CGCAGCGGCACCCGCCGCCTCGAGGAGCCGAGCTACGAATGGACACTGCCCGAGGAAGCGACCCAGGTCGCCGCCAAGGGCGACGCCAAGCGCGTGTTCTGGCTCGACGAGCCCGGGGTCTACCCGGTCGAGGTCGTGGTGCGCGACGCCCGTGGCCACGAGGCCGTGGTCGAGCACGAGATCGTGCTGGGCCGGCCCGAGCCCTACGACATCGAGCTCACCTACACCGCCAGCAACCGCTACGAGCGGGCCCCGCTGGACGTGCGGGTGCGCCCCTCGGTGCGCGGCGGCCACCCACGAGACCGGATCATCGGCCACCGTTACTACAACAACGGCGAGGTGATCACCGACGGCTCGATGTACGGCACCACCACCCTGGAGGCCGGCACGCACTACCTGATGTACGAGCTGGAGACCCAGATGGGCACCACGGCGCGGCAGATCCTGCCGATCGAGGTGGCCGAGAACCAGGTGCCGGTGTGCGAGCTCGAGGTCAGCGAGACCAC
>NZ_JBMHFZ010000007.1:0-201920 GCF_049166755.1 Halomonas terrestris
GCCCACAGCGGCATGATGATGGCGAAGCCCGTGACCAGGTAGAGGTTCCAGGCCAGCATCCAGGGCAAGCGGTTGGGGATGAACAGGTAGAGGGCCATGCTGGCCACCACGATCGAGGCCAGGTGGATTCCCGGGGTGTCGGGTCGCAGCACGAAGGTCAGCAGCAGGCCGCTGATGCCGAGCAGGCAGACCAGGTTGATCGGCAGGCGGCGTTGCGCCAGGGCCGGGCGCCGCTTCAGGGCCATGGCCAGCACGATGCAGGCCAGCGCCACCAGCAGGCGCACGGCGGCCAGGGCGAGCAGGGCATTGCCCTCGCCGATCAGCCTGTAGTCGGTCACGCCGAAGGCGATGAACAGGCCAGCAGCGACCCAGAGGGCATGGCGCATCTGGCAGGCGTCGTGGGCCTGCATGGTGCGTCGGTAGAACGTCTCGAGGGCCGAGTCGTTGAATTCTGCCTGCCAGTTCAGCCCGGTCGTCCCCCCTGCGTCGGGGGCGCCGGCAGTCATTTGCCACATTCCTTGAGGACCAGGCATAAGCCGGTTTCCCTTCAGTTCGCGTCGTTATTATCGCGTTCCCCGCGACGCCGAACGTGCTCCCGCCCGAGGCAGGCATCGGCGTATGGGGAGAAGCATGGTCACGAATCCCCGGTGCTGCCAGCCTCCTGTGGCCAATGTCCTACTGAGCTCACACGCGTTGTAAGAGAATGCCTACAGCGCGAGGCTGAGCCTGAAGTAGGAGCTTTCTCAGGCCCCATCCGGCCAGGCCGCCAGCCTTTCCTGCCGGATGAAGCACTTGCAGCCGCGGTTCCCCCTTTCGGCCGAGCCGGAGCGATGACATCGATTCGCCGCGGGTATGAGCACAATCATGCTCGCGTCGGTCAGCATCAGACCTGTCGAGCGGGGGGCGGGGTGCCATGGCCGTGGCGTCGATCAGCTCTCTTCCAGGGCCAGGGTCATGGAGCCGGCCAGGACCAGGGCGATCAGTTCCGCCTGGCGATGGGTGTCGGTCTTCTGGAAGAGGTTGCGCAGGTGAAAGGCCACTGTGGTCGGCGAGATGCCCAGCTGGGTGGCGATCTCCTCGGTGCGCCGCCCCTCGGCCAGGGCCAGGGCGATGCGGGCCTCGGTGGGCGTCAGGCCGAAGAGTCGGGCCAGCACCCGTTGCGGGACGCGAGAGCGCTGTTCGGGATCCGAGATCAGCACCACGGCGGCCGGCTCCTGGGGCGAGGGGTTGAGCGGGCAGGCCATGATCAGCAGGTCGCGACGCTCCCCCTGGCGGGGCAGGCGCAGGCACTCGATCTCGTCATCGGTGGCTCGGTTGGCCGTGACCGCGCTCAATACATGGCGCAAGCGTTGCGCCTGCCCGGGGCGGGTGGCGGCCAGGGTCTCCCCGAGACGCAGGCCATTGGACTCAGTGGCCTGCGCCCGCGCGGCTCGGTTGGCGAACAGCACCTCGCCGCGATGGGTCAGCAGCAGCATGCCGGGCGCCACCAGGTCGAGGGCTCGAGTGACACCCTCGAAGGCTTGGTTCGAGGCCTCCTGGCGTAGCCGGGACATGGCCTGGCGCAGCTCGCGGACTTCCCGGGTCGACTTGTCGCGCATGCGTCGTACCTGGCGCAGCCGTGCCTCGATGGTGGCCAGCAGCAGGTCGAAATCGATGGGCTTGACCAGGTAGTCATCGGCGCCCAGGCGCTTGCCGTCCACCACCTCGCGAGGGTCGCTGAGGGCGGTGAGGAAGACGAAGGGCGTGTCGGCGAGGTCCGGGCGGTGTTGGCGGATCTCGGCCAGTACCTCGTAGCCGTTGGGCCCCGGCATGGTGATATCGCAGAGGATCAGGTCGGGCGCCACGGCATGGATCTGTTGCAGGGTCTCCTCGCCGTCGGCGGCTTCGATCACGCCGTAGCCGGCCTCCCGCAGCTCGTCGCAGATATCGGCACGCAGCGACTCCTGATCCTCGGCGCAGAGGACCAGGCCGGCCGGGTGAGCTGAGTCAGTCGTCATGGGTGGTGCTCCCTGGGGCCATGGGTAACCAGAGGGTGAAGGTGGTGCCCTCGCCCTCCACCGAGTCCACCGTCACCTCGCCGCCCTGAATGCGCGCCAGGTGACGGGCGATATTGAGTCCCAGGCCGATCCCCGGGGTACCGCTGGCATGCCGCGAGCGAAAGAAGCGATCGAAGAGTCGCGGCAACTCGTCGGCGGCGATACCCGCGCCGCGGTCCTCGACTCGACAGTAGAGGCGCTCCTCCTGCTGGCCCAGCGTGACGCTGACGGGGGCCGTTTCGGGGGAGTACTTGAGGGCATTGGAGAGCAGGTTGGCCAGGATCTGTTCCACCAGGCTGCGATCGCACCAGGCCATCAGGGGCGTGCCGGGCTCCTCGAGGCGGATGCGCCGCTGGCCCTGGGCCTCGTCCTGGAGACGGCAGGCCTGCTCCGCCAGGGCGCCCAGGTCACAGGCCTCCTGAAGCGCTTCCACTTGGCCACCATCGAGGCGCGCGGCGGTGAGGGAACTCTCCACCAGCCGGGTCATCTGGGCCACTGCCTCGCGCAGGCGGTGATAGCGCTCTAGGCGGGCATCATGGCTCATCGACTCGCTGCGCCTGAGCAGCCGCTGCAGCCCCGAGTCGATCACCGCCAGTGGGGTACGGAACTGGTGGGAGACCAGGGCTGCGAAGCTGCGATAGAAATCGCTGACACCACGCTCCCGCTGCAGCGAGCGCTCCAGGGACCGGGCCGCGGCCTTGTAGCGGGTAATGTCGGCCACGCGAAGGACCCTTTCACCCCCTTTCGTCTGCCGCACCATCAGCTGGCGCCAGCTGTGATCCGCCAGCTCCAGGTCGCACTGCAGGTGGCCCGCCTTGTCCTGGGTCAGGGTGTCGCACTGGGTTTCCTCGACACTGGCGTGGCGGCGTATCGCCTCGAGCAGCTCACCCAGCCTTTGGCCATGCGCCAGCTCGGTTTCCGGCAAGGGGAGCAGGCCCGCCAGTTGAGGATTGCTGAGTACCAGGCGGTCGCCGCCGTCGAAGGCGGCGAAGCCGTCCGGCGCGGTGTCGATGGCATCCACCACCCGCTGGCGCTGGGTCTCCAGGTCGCGGGTGCGTCTTTGAACCTGGTCCTCGAGTTCGTCGCGGTGTCGCGCCAGGGCGCGCTGGGCGACCCGGCGCTGGCGAAGGGCGTGGATCAGCAGGGCCACCAGCAGCAGTCCGCTGACCAGGATCCCCAGCACCGAGGCTGTCACCTGCAGCATGCCGCGCCGATGGGCATCCAGGCGGGCTCCGGTGGCCTCCCACTCCTGCACCATGACCGCATTGGCGATGCGATTGAGCTGTTGCGTCATGGGTGTCAGCAGCTGGTGGATCCCGTCAACGGCGCCGGGGGCCCGGGGCGGCAGGTCGTCCAGCAGGGGCTCGATGGCATGCAGCCGCACGAAAGCGTCTTCGAGGGTATCGGCGAACCCGAGGCGATGCAGGTAGCGCCGTTGGGGTCCCGCATCCAGCAACACCAGGCGACTGGTGAGGACATCAAAACGCAGCTTGGGATTGGCGTCCGGGTCGCCGCGCAGGCGGCGGTTCACCTCGTCCCCCAGGCGGTGGCTGGCGACCTGGGCCTGGGTGATCACCCAGAGCATGTTCTCGTCCACGTTGATGCGCATGTCCTGTTCGACCTGGGCGAGTCTCACCAGCGAGAAGCCGAGGAAGGTGGCGAAGGCGAGGATCGCCAGGCCGGGCAGCACATAGGCGGGACGACGTGGACGCATCACTGGATCTCGAGCTGGTACAGCTGCCACACCCAGCGGTAGTCGTAGCGGATATCCTGCAGCTCGCGGTGATCATCCCGCGGGTAGACGATCCACAGCGGCCCCTTGTCCCGTGGGGTGAGGCGTTCCCCGTCCATGGTGTCGGCCACCAGGACGTCATAACGGTAGAAGTCCTCCCTGGGGATCTCGATCAGGTAGTCGTTCAGGGCCAGCGCCACGGCAGTATTGCCCTCGGCGCCGACGCGTTCCAGAAGGTCGCGCATCAGGAACCCCTCGAAATGGTTGATGCCATCGGTGACCACCGTGGAGGTGCTCAGGCGATGACGCGGCAACGATTCCAGCAGGGCACGATCGAAGCGGGCCTCGTCGTCATGGTTGGTGGTGGTGATCTCGCCGCTCACCGTCAACAGCGGTGATGCCTCGGGGGGGGGGCAGGGGCTCGGCCATGGCCAGGCCGGGGAGAAGCAGCAGGCCGAGCCAGTACAGGCAGCGTCTTGGCATAACGTCTCTCCTGAAGTGGAAATGTCTAATTCAGACGGCACTATCACCATAGCCGATGCCCGTTGGCCACTATCCTCCACGGGCCCACTTGACCTGTCCCCCTGCAAACGAACGGGGTCGAACCGGCGCGGGTGCATTAGGCTCGGCTCAGCCGAATGGAATCAGGGGGTGGAGGAATGCGAATCGTCGGCCGACTCGGAGTGGCGCTTCTGGCACTGTTCACGGTGCCGGGTGTCGATGCCTATCCGCGGATGACCTTCTCCCAGGAGCCCAATGACACCCCGGCCCAGGCGCAATCGGTACGCGGCGAGGCCAGGCTGGTCGGCGAGGTGGCAGGCACCGATCGCGATCTGTTCTGGTGGGCCCTGGATGACGGCGAGACCGACCGGCTGTGGCACGTCGAGCTGCAGGGCAATACCACGGCGGGCATCGAGACGAGGTTCACCTGGCCAGCCGAGGAGGCGCCGGCACAGCCCAGTGGCATCTCGCAGTTCGGTGCGGCGCAGACCGAGGAGGCCGTCGTCGAGGAGACGACGCTGCTGGCCCTGGAGGTCAACGCCGACCAGCCCCGCCGGCAGCATCGGCAGCTGATCGTTCCCCCCGGCGAGCACCTGATCAGCTTCCTCCCCGAGGGGGCCGGGGGCGAGTACCAGTTGACCCTGAGCGAGGCGGGACGCCTGCGGATCAGCGGTCGGGCGGGCCCCGACGAGGCCGACGATCTCGAGGTGACGCCGGGGCGGCACTGGTTCTTCCAGCTCGATGTTGCCGAGCATGTGATACCCCTGGTCGTCGAGGAGGACGAAGCGGAGTTTCTCTGGCGGCTGCAGCTGCTTGGCGAGCTGGGAACGCCCCTGGAGGCGTGGATCGAGAACGATGCCGGCGAACGACTCGCCGAGGTGCAGGCCGACTCGCCCGTACAGCACCAGTGGGGTCGCCTGGAGCTGGCCGCCGGCGGGCGCCTGTACCTGCGCCATCCGCAGGGGGAGGCCATCGGCCGGGTGGGCCTGGAGCTGGAGGAGGACGGCCAGCGCCCCGAGCCGGTCGCCGAGGCGCCGGAGGCCGCCGAGGTCGAGGCCGTGGCCACCTCCGAGGAGGAGGCGCTGTGGCTGGCGCCGGGCGAGACGCTCACCCTGGACCTGGTGCCGAGCGGCCGGCGCCATCAGTACCTGGCCTTCTCCCTGGAGGGGCAGGCAGCGGGCCAGCGGCTGGATGTGGTGGGTGATACCGACCGCGATATCGAGGTCTGCCTGGATCGCCGCGACGGCAGCGACCCGGTGTGCCGCGACGGCCCCGGCGAAGGGCTGTTCGATGCGATGCGCTTGCCGGCGGGGGACTACCTGCTGCGCTTGCAGCTGTCACGGCGGGCCGAGGCGCCGGTGTCTACCGAGGTGCGGCTGGTCGAGGCGGCACTGCCCGACCGGGCCGGCTGGGTGGCCGTGCCCAACGACCATCGCGACTGGGCCGCCGTGCTGAGCCCCGGCGAGCCCCGCCTGGGGCGTTTCCAGGCCGGCCAGGTTGGCTGGTTCGAACTGAATGTCAGCGGTAATCCCCAAACCTGGGAGATCCGTGCCGAGGGGCAGCCCATCGACCGCCTGGCGCTCTATGTTGCCGGCGAACGGCGCCCCTTCCTCGACAGCGAGCGGTCCCGGCGGGGCGATCCCCTGGACGAGCGCAGCCTGAGCCCGGTCTGGCTGCTGCCGGGGCGCTACCTGGTGCGCGTGGAGGGGCAGGACAGCGACTATCGCCTCGAGGCCCTGCCCCTGGGGCAGCCCGGCCCCGGCCGGGAGGTGGAGCCCAACGATCGGCCGGAGGATGCCAATCCGCTCTGGCTGGGGGAGGCCATCGAGGGGCAGTTTCACGGCGAGGATGACGTGGATCACTTCCACTTCCATCTGCCCGGCGAGAACCTCGTGGCGATCGACGTGACGCCCCCCGAGGGCCTGGAGCTGCGCGCCGAGCTTCGCTGGCAGGGCAATCGTCGCCTGCGGGTCCCGGTGGCGGAGCCGACGACCCTGGTGGAGCGGTTGCCTCCGGGGGATTACACCCTGGCCGTCTCGGGCAGTGAGGCGTCGCCCGCCTCCTACCGTGTCGGCGTGACGATCGTCGAACCCGCTCTCGATAGCTTTCCGCTGATGCCGGAAGATGGCGTCATCGACAAGCACCTGGGAGACGGTGGCCTGTGGCGGTTGCCGGTCACCGAGGCGGCGCGTGAACTGCAGATCGAGGGGCGCATCGGTGAACTGGGTGGGGGGCGAACCGGCCTGGCCTTCCGTACTCGCGACGGGGAGCCGCTGGAGATCCGCGACGGTGAAGGTCGCCACCAGTCGGTGGTGACCCTGCCGGCCGGCACGGAGGTGCTGCTCGAGACCTCCTTCGGGCGTGCCGCCCGGGCGGTGACCCTCATCGATCCTGCCTATCCCTTGTCCGGCGAGCCTGAATCGCCGGCGGTGGCGGCCAGCCTCGCCAGCGAGGCAGTGGCCCTGGCGCCCTTCGCCGATGTCGGCCAGCGGGTGCCGGTGCGTCTGAGCCTCGACAATACCGAGGCCGATACCTTGAGCCTGCCCCTGGAGGCGCACCTCAGCCATGCCGGTAGCACCCTCTCGGGGCTGCCGGAGGCGGTGGAACTCGCGCCGGGGGAGTCCCGTGACCTGGCGTTGACCCTCGAGCTGCCGCCGGCGCTGATGGAGCGTCCACCGGTCAGCCTGTTCGTGCGTGCAGGCGAGGCGAGCAGTGCGCGGCTCGACCTGCCCCTGGCCATCGGCAGCGAGCCGGTCGACCCCTTTCCGGTGCCGGCAGTGCCCGCGCCCCTCGATGGCCGGGTCGATCTGGCCTGGAGTGCCCTGGGAGCGCACTTCGTGGATGAGACCGAGGGCGCCGACATGCGCCATGGCGACTTCCTGATCGATGGCATGGCCAGTGCCGCCAGCTCCATCGAGGTGAGTGGCGATCCGGGGGAGGCCCTGGTGCCGATCCGCCTCGCCGGCGAGGGCGGGCGGGTCCACGGCCTGGCCTTCAACCAGCGCTCTCGCCACGAGCACGACTATCGCTGGCGGGAAGTGGAGATCTCCCTGGGCGAGACGCTGGATGCCCTGGCGCCCGTGATCACCGTCGAGCTGGATAGCCGCGATGGCGAGCAGTTCATTCCCCTCGAGGCGCCGGTCGAGGCGCGCTATGTGCAGCTGCGTCCCCTGTCGCTTCACCTCGATGAGCACGAGCGCCGGCGCTCTCGCCACGGGAGCGGTGAGCTACGGGTGCTCGGGGAGCCCCGCGGCGAACTGGCAGAGCGGCGTCATGACCTGCTCGATCGCGAGCTGGGCGGGCACTGGATCTATACCCTGCCCGAGAGCGATCGGCTCCTCGGTTTGCAGGGACAGCGCTACACTCATTCGGGGATCACCGGGGAGCGTCGTGCCCGACGCGGCCAGCGCATTCGCGGCGAGCGCATCGAGATGGTCTTCGCCTTCCTGCAGCATCGGGCGGCGCGACTCGACGCGCTGCACTGGGTCGACAACCTGGACTGGGACGGCCTGCCGGTGGAAGAGGTCGCGGTCCATACCTCCCTCGAGTCGCCGGTAGGTCCCTGGGAACACCAGGCCGACTGGGCGCTGGACCGTGATGAGGCGGGGAGGGCGATCCTGGCACTGCCCGAGGCGCCCCGGGCTCGCTACCTGCGCCTGGTGTTCGATGAGCCGGCGGTTCCCGAAGGGGAGCGGCGCGCCAGTTGGCGAATTCCCGAGGCCTTGCAGGCCTTCGAGGCCGATACCCTGGGCAGCGGTCGCTCGATCCTGGGTCACTGGGGGCTGGACACGCCCCGTGGTCCGCTGGAAGCGCAGCAGGGGGCGCCGTTCCGGTCGCGCGGGGTCGAGGACCCCGATAGCCAGGCCGACTCGCCCTGGCCCCTAGGCGATTCGGTCGTGGGGCGGGTCGCCGAGCCGGGGGATAGCCGTCATTACACCCTGAGCCTCTCGGCGCCGGACAATACCCTCGCCTTCGAGTTCGAGGAGCCTTCCAGGGATCGCCTCAGTGTCAGCCTCCACGGGCCCCAGGGGGAACCGGTCCCCCTGGAGTGGTCATGGCGAGCGGGTGGCCGTCGCCAGGCGGAGGCGGTGGATATCCCTCCCGGCGAGTATCGCCTGACGGTCACCGAGCCGCCGCGTTCCATCGTCTTCCTGTGGGACGGCAGCGGCAGCGTGTCCAGTCACCAGCCGGCGATCTACCAGGCCCTGAACCGCTTCGCCGAGGGGCTCGAGCCAGGCAAGGAGGTCTTCAACATGCTGCCCCTGGGCGGCCCCTTGCTGATCGACGGTTGGGCCGAACAGCCGCTGCAGGTGGCCCAGACGCTGGCCGCCTATGACGGCAGGTTCTCCAGCTCCGACTCGGAGCCCTCCCTGGCGCTGGCCAGCCGGGCACTGGAGCAGCGAGACGGGCAGCGAGCGATCTTCCTGATTACCGACGCCGAGCAGACCGGCCGGGAGATCGAGGCCTGGGAGACCCTGGCCCGGGTTCGGCCGAGGATCTTCACGCTGGAGGCCACCCATGGCTCCCGCAAGGCGACCGAGGAGAATCGCTGGTACCAGAATCAGATGTTGAGCTGGGCCCAGGTTGCGGACGGACGCTATCGCTATACCGTCGACCGCACCAGCCTGATTCGTGGCTTCGAGGCGGGCATGCGTGAGCTGCGCCGGCCCAGCGAGTTCCTGCTCGCGGTGGAGCGGCGCTACCAGGAGCCGCCCGAGCCCGGCAGCCTGGCCGTGGTCGACGCCGACCCCGTGCAGCCGGCGGTGGCGGCCGGGGTGGTGCACCTGATCTTCGACGCCTCGGGCTCCATGCTGCGCCGCATGGACGGCGGGCGACGTATCGAGGTGGCCCGCACCATCGTCCAGCAGGTCCTGGATGAGCGCGTCCCGGAGCGCGTGCCGGTGGCGCTGCGCGCCTACGGCCACACCGAGCCCCATAGCTGCGAGACGGAGCTGCTGGTGGCGCCCGAGGCGGGCAGCCACGCCGAGGTGCGCGAGGCGGTGTCGGGCATCCAGGCCATCAACCTGGCACGCACGCCACTGGCGGCCTCCCTGGCGGCGGTACTCGACGACCTGGCCGACTACGCCGACCAGACGCGCCTGGTGGTGATGCTCACCGACGGCGAGGAGACCTGCGACGGCGATGTGGCCGCGGCGGTGGACGAGCTGATCGAGGAGGGGGTCGATGTGCGCCTCAATATCGTCGGCTTCCATATCGACGAGATCGGCCTGCAGGCCCAGTTCGAGCGCTTCGCGGCCCGGGGCGGCGGCGAGTACTTCGACAGCCATGACGGCGACGAGCTGATCGAGGGGTTGGCCAATGCCCTGGCGGCCACCTGGCGGGTGCTGGACGGCACGGGCGAGGAGGTCGCCCGGGGCCGGGTCGGCGACGCGGCCGTCGAGCTGGAGGTCGGCGAGTACGAGCTGGTGGTGGAGACCCAGGCCGGTGAGCAGCGCCAGGCGTTTCGAGTGGGGCCACGGCAGTCAGTGGAGATCGCGATAGGGGCAGAGCGGGGATGAAGAGAGGGGAGGAGCAAGCATGGTGAGATCCATCCTGGCCGCTACCCGGGCGGTGCTGTGGGGCGGCGGGCTGCTGGCGCTGGCGGTCGCGTCCTGGGTGACTGACGTGGCCATGGCCGAGGAGTCCGGTCCCACGGCAGAGGAGCTGACCGCCGAGCTGCATGCCACCCAGCGACAGGTACGCCTGATCCTGGGGGATGTGCTGGGCCAGGGCACCTTCGATGTGGCGGCCGTGCTGGACGTCGTGGGCCAGGATCCCGAGGCACTGGTTCGCTGGGTTCAGGAGCAGACCACCCATGTGCCCTACCGGGGGCTGGTGCGAGGCGAGTTCGGCGTGCTCCAGGACAGGCTGGGCAACCACCTGGATCGCGCCATGCTGCTGGGTCGCCTGATCGAGGCCACCGGCCGCACGGTACGCCTGGAGGTCATGGCATCTCAGGATATTCCGCCGTCTGTGCGATCACTGGATGAGCGTCCCCGGCCGCAGCCGGTGACCCTGTCCGAGGAGACGCGGGACCTGCTGGTGCGCCTGGGTACCCTAACGGACGAACCGCCGCCGTCCCCCTCTCGGCTTCCCGGGTGGAACCGCTTCGATCAGGACCTTCAGGCGCGGGCCGTCAGCCTGATGGAGCGGCTCGCCGGGGATCCCGGCTTTCCTGCCTGGCATGGGCAGGAACGCCAGCGGGAGTCATCGGGCGACCCAGGCGTGCGGGTCTGGTGGGAGGACGACCAGGGGCGCTGGGTGTCCACCGACCCGAGTGAGGCCACGGTGAGTGCGCCGACCGACGCTCCCTCTGCCGAGAGCCAGAGCCTGTCGGCGGTCAGTCATCGCTATGCGCATCGCTACGAGATTGAAGTCATCGCCGAGCGTTGGCAGGAAGGTCGCTTCGATCGTGTCACCCTGCTCGAACACAGCCTCGAAGCGCATGCCCTGGCCATGCAGGCCATCCGGGTAGGGGTCATTCCCGATCAGCTCGAGGTCGACGACTTCTACACGGGAGACCCTGACCAGGCGCTGGCTGACGACCTCCTGGCCAATACCGCCTGGGTGCCCTATCTCCGCCATGGAGAGGAGATGGTGCTCGGTGACCTCATCGATGACGAGGGGCGTGTCCGGGATCCGATGCAGCCTGCCCAGGCCAGGCAACTGGAGGAGGCCACGAGCCTGCTGGGGGGAATAAGCGTTGGCGGGCGCACCGAGGAGGACGGCTCGGGAAATGCCTTCATCGGCCTCTCGCTGGAGGTGACCCATCGTCATGGAGGCGAGGTGGTCAATCGACTGTCGCGCCCCTGGTTCTCCCTGGCCGGGGAAGAGACGCCATCCTTCGAGCTCGAGCCCGAGCATCGCCTCGAGCGTGCCGTCGCCCTGCTGCGCGATACCAACATGCTGTTGCAGGTTGCCGAACCCTCCGAGGCGCTGCTCTGGCGGCATGAGCTGGGTATCTTCCTGCGCAATGCCCATGCGCTGCAGGGCGTGATCATGGGCCTGGACGATGAAGACTTCGCGGGCCTCGACGGTGCCATCCATGAGCTGGCGGATTTGCCGCAGACGGCGATGCAGTTCGCCAGGCACCGCTTCACGGCGTCGCTGCATCCCGGGCGCTTCTATATCGGCCAGCCCAATCTGCTGATCGAGCATACCGGGTTGAAGCATCGGCCGGAGGGCTTCCGGGACTACCGCGCCATCGACCTGGCCCATGTGCCCCTGCACCTTGTTCCTGACGACGATGACGCCCGGCACCTGCGCGTTACCCAGGGGGTGCTGGAAACCCTGCTGGAGGCGGAACTCCTGGCGCAGCGCAATCCGGCCGCCGACCGGGACAGGGTGCTCGACGCCGAGAATGCCGCCCTCCACCTGGAGACGGCCATGGCCAGGGGGGATACCGGCGCCTGGCTGACGCCCGAACAGCTCAACCGGCTCGATGAACTTGCCTTGCCGACGCTGTCTCGACGGGCCATCCGGAAGCAGCTCGAGCACGGCCATCATCTCCATTTCCCGCTGCTCGCCTCCCTCGACGTCCTGTCCGAGGAAAAGGCCCTGCCTCTCGCCTGGTGGGCGGTGGATCCCGTGAGTGGCCAAACCCTGGGTCATGGAGGCATGGGGTGGGGCAACATGACCGACTACGCCCACCTGCTGCATGCCAGGCTCTATCTGCTCAAGACATCGCTTGCGCCGGGTGTGGCCAAGAGTGCAGTGGGCAGTGCCACCGTATGTGCCTTCGCAGCGGCATTGTTGACCGTACAGGTCCTCACCGTGACGGACGCCCCCGGGCTACTCAATGTCGTCACCGATCGGAGCGAGCGCCTCCTCAAGTTCTGCCTGGAGGCATACAACAGGCGCATGAACCCCCGGTTGCCGCCCGGTTCCTGACGGAGGTTGGACCATGAAGCGATTGTTGATTGTGTTGAGTCTGCTCGTCGTCAGCCCGCTGTCACCGGGCGCTTCGCCGGGGCTCTGGATCACTGGCGATATCCGCGGCAGCCTGCTGCCCTGCTTCCAGTGTCCGGAGACCTCGGAGCCGGGGCTGGCGCGGCAGTCGGGCGTGATGCAGGAGGTTGCCGCCGATGGCGTCTGGCTGGATGCCGGCGGCTTCCTCGATGGCGGCGAGGTGGACGTCCTGGGGATTGGGGAGAGCCTGGCACTGGCGGAGGAGTTGGGCATGCAGGCCCTGCACCTGACCTGGCGGGATGTCGGCCCGGCCCTGCTGGAGGCGCTCTCCGAGGCGAGCCCGCTCCTGGTCTCGGCCAGCCTTCTCGATGCGCAGGGTGAGCCGCTGGTTCCCCCGTCGCTGGTGGTGGAGCAGGAGGGGCAGCGGATCGGCATCATCGGCATCTCCGGCGTACCCCCTGGTTATCGCGACCTGCCGGCCTGGCAGGCGTTCGACGGGACCTTCCGGTTGCGTGAGGCGGGGGAAGCGCTGGACGCCGCCCTGGAGGGGCTGCCTGGCGATCTCGATCGGGTCCTGGTGCTCTATGCCGGTGATCACGGCATCCTGCGTCGGCTCATCGACCGGGCAGGCGAGCGTGTCGATGCCTTCGTCATGGGCAGCAGCTTCGGCAGTCTCTACAGCGCGCCGCCCGGGGCGGTGGTCGATGCCCGTAGCCAGCGGGGGCGCCGACTTACCCGGCTGGCGCTGTCCGACCTGACGCCGACCTACCATGAGGTAACGCTGAGTTCGCCGCTCAGCGAACCGGCGGTGCAGGCGCTGGAAGGTGCCGGGCTGCGCCATGCCCCGCCGGATCGCGAAGCGCTCCCCAGCATGACCTTGTCGGAGGCGTCCGACCTGTCGCCGCCGTTTCGCGCGCCCCTGCTGGTCGAGCAGCATAACCGGGTCATGGGCCTGAGCGTGCTGGGGCTCGAGACCCGCAGCGAGTGGCAGGGCGACAGCGAGGCGGAGGGCGAGGCTTACCTGGTCCTGGACCTGCTGTTCGAGAACCGCAAGCCCTTCGACCTGATCCAGCAGGATGGCGGCCAGCGCGCCCTACGGGTCGGCAACCTGGAGCAGAACCTCGTGCTGGTGGTCGGCGAGAAGACCCACGCGGTGATCAATGAGCCATTGCGGGGGGATGATCTGCTCCCCGATACCTTCGTGCTGCCCCGCCCCGGCGAGGTGCGGCGCGGCAAGGTGGTCTATCGCCTGGCGGATGCCCCGCCGGGCCCGCTGTCACTGCGCTTCTACCATATCGAATACCCGGTGCTGGCGATGGCGCTCCAGGAAGGCGATCAGGCGGCGGCAGGGAAGCCGCAGGTGGACGATCTCCAGCACCATCAGTTCCTCGAGCTCGGGGTCGGCGGCCTGGAGGAGGTCGATGCCGAGCGGCTGGGGCGGCCGGCCGACGGCCAGCGCTTCGTGGCGGTGGACCTCCTGGGCAGGAGCCGGCTCACGCGCACCAACCCGGCTAATCACCACGACGCCGATGCCGACCCCGAGGCCAGAGTGGAGACGCCGCGTGTGGTGCCCTATCTCTACGCGGACCAGCACATCCAGCTGGTCAGCCAGGAGGGGTATGTCTACCTGCCGGATTGGGAGCTCAGCGAGCTGGAGCGCATCCCCACCTTCCTTCCCGACCGGCTGACCGGCGGACGGCTGATCTTCGCGCTGCCCGAGGCAGTGGACACCTATCGTGTCTCTCTCTACTTCCCCAATTTCGGCACCGTCACCGAGGGCACTCAGGGGTTTCCCGACCCGATGTTCTTCGGCGATGACGCCGAGGCGTTCGCCTACCGCGAGCGCGACACCCTCCTCGACTTCGGCCTCGAGCAGCTGCGCGTACGGCTCACCGAACTGGAGCGCACCGACCAGGGGCTGGAGGTGGAGGTCGAGGTCTTCAACGAGACCGACGGGCCCGGCTTCTGGCCCATGGAAACCCGCCTGGGGATCACCCCGGCCGGTAGCGGGCGTCGTATCACGCCGACCGCGATGACCGATCCCCACGGCACCGAGCTGCCCTGGAACGCCCACCTGCCGCCGGGAGAGCCAAGGCGCATGCGCCTGCATTTCCCGCTGGGGGCGCCATCGGGTGAAGGTGCGATCGACGTGCGCGGGCTCACCGCCAACCCGTCCCGCCCGATTCGTTGGGACGAACACCAGGCAGTCGCAGAGTGATGCGGATTGCCGGAGCAACAAGTCGCTTCTTCTCGCCAGAGATGGGGCGAGAAGTGTGCAATTTGCGCGTGGTGGATCGGGACCAGGAGGGTTGACCGGCCCACAAGGGGGGAAAGGATGTCACGAAGAGCGTCGACTGGAATCCGCCGTGGCGCCTGGGGCCTGGCCCTGTGCCTCGGCTTGCTGGCGGGTGTCGGGTTTGGCTCCACCGGGGGAAGCGTCGCGCCGGACTGGGCCGATGCCGACCTGCTTCACGAAATCGAGATCGAGACCGAGACCCGGGAGGAAAGGGTGGAGCGGCTGGCGCTCTCGCCGGAGGGCGCCCGCGTGGCGATCGCCGTGCGCGGCAGGCTGGAGCTGCGCGAGGTGGCGACCGGTGAGATGATCCATCGGCTGGATGGCCATCTCTCCCCTGAGATCGACGCCGTGCTGCCCGTCACCGGGCTGGCCTTCAGCCCCGATGGCGCCAGCCTGATCAGTGCCAGCTGGAACCCGGGCGTCGTGGCGGATGCATCGCTCAAGCACTGGGACCTGGCCACGGGGAATCTCCTGCAGGCCCTGGCCGGTGACCAGGGGTGTCGCGAGGTCGCGTTCACCGCCGATGGTGCCAGCGTGTGGGCGGCCTGCGGCAGGGACGTGCAGCGCCTCGAGCTGGCGACGGGCCGTGTGGTCGAGCGGGCAGGGAGGTTCCCGGCCGATGTCACGCAGGGGATGGATGCCGAAGCGGTGGCCGACGCCTTGCCGATGCCGCGGCAGGGCCCTGCCGATGCACTCGCCTTGAGTGCGGATGGCAAGCGGCTGGCCTGGGCGGGCAAGCCGCCGACCTATCCCCACCCGGTGGTGCGGGTGTGGCATGTCGGCGAGGGAGCGTCCGCCGATGACACCTACCAGGCCCTGGAACTGCCCGAGGTCAGCACGACCACCGACCCTGTGGCTCAAGCCCGTGAGCTCTACGGCCTCGAGGAGTTCACCCCCGTGACATCGGAAACGGTCAGTCACTGGGTGCGCGACGACGGGGATCTCCAGGTCATGCTCAGGCTGGACGACCTCAAGGATGATGCCGTGCGCGCCTTGCGCTATCGATTGCGCTTCGCCCCCGCGGGGGAAGGCCAGTGGGCACTCGTGCAGGCAGGGCGGAAACAGCAGTGCCGGCGCGGACCCACGGGGCCGGACGAGTGGACCACGCAGTTGTGTCACTGACGGCGGCAGACCTCGTTCACCGAGCGAGCAGCGTCGCCGTGAACCCCTGCAAACGAACGGGGCCACGTCACGGCCGAATCGCTACCGTGGGAGTCTGTGGCAAGTGCCATGACCCGACAACAATCGCAATGCATCCTCTGCAGGGGGCAACCATGTGGGACTTCAAGATCGGTACGGCCCTTGGCCTGATGGTCAAGACGCTGCCCTTCATCCTGTTTCGTCTTGCCGTCTATTTCGGCGTGGCCCTGGCCTACGTGCTGATGACCGGGGTCGGCGCCGGCGTGGGGTGGGGTATCGGAGGCTTCGGCGATACCGGCTTCCAGGCCGCATCCACCTTCTGGGGCGGGGTCGTCGGCTTCGGTATCGTCGGCGCCATCATGTACGTGCTGCGAGAGTACCTGCTCTACATGGTCAAGGCGGGGCATATCGCCGTGCTGGTGGAGCTGCTCGATGGCCAGTCGCTCCCCCGGGGACGCAGCCAGATCAATCATGCCTCCGTGGTCGTCAAGGCGCGTTTCGGACAGGCCAGTGTGCTCTTCGCCGTGGACCAGCTGATCAAGGGGGTACTGCGCGCCCTGACCGGCCTGGTGCGAGGCGTCTTTCGCCTGCTGCCGATTCCCGGCGCCCAGCAGTTCCTGCGCCTCATCCAGCTGTTCCTGCGCATCGCCGTGGGCTTCATCGACGAGGTGATCCTGGCCTACTGCATCCGCACCCGCTCCGAAAATGCGTGGGCCTCCTCTCGCGAGGCGCTGGTGCTCTATGGCCAGAATGCCAAGCCGATGTTCAAGAATGCCGCCTGGCTGGCCCTGATCGTCTATGGCCTGTCGTTCGTGATCTTTCTCGTCATGCTGGCGCCCGCGGCGCTGGTGGCCTATCTGATCCCCGGCGGCTGGTCGGCGACCGGCGTGGTCGTGGCGCTGCTGTTCGCCTGGAGCGTCAAGGTGGCGGTGCTGGAGCCCTTTGCCGTCACCTGCATGATGCAGGCCTATTTCAAGAGCATCGAAGGACAGCAGCCGGACCCGGAGTGGGATGCCAGGCTGGATGGCCTGTCCAGCAAGTTCCGCCGCCTCAAGGGCAAGGCTGCCGAGGCGCCGCAGAGCAGTGGCACCCTCGCCACCAGCGATGCCAGCCAGTGAACCAGGGAGACACATCATGGCAATCATCCGCACCCCTCGCCGCTACCCGCTCCTGCTCGCCCTGCTGGGGGCAGGGCTGGTGACAGGCTGTGGCGATGACAACGGCGGCAGCGCCAGCACCGGCAACCCCGCTGTTGTCGATGCGCTGCACAGCCAGCTCGAGGCGCTGGAGGCGGGGCAGTCGACCCTGACCCTGACCGGCGCCGTCACCTCCACCGGCGACACCCCTCGCGATGCCCGGGCCAGCCAGGATGTCTATCGCCCCGCCCTGGGGGGCGGGGCCTCCCGTCGCGGCAGCAATGCCGAGGGCCCCTATGCGCTGACCCTCTACACCGATGCCGTGCACGAGTCGGCACCCGACGAGACGGTGAGCGCCAGGGTGTCGCTGGTGCTGCCGGAAGGCGCCGAGGCGGGACAGACCTACGCCATCGCGGCATTCCGCGATGCCGATGAGGAGCAGGTGCAGGCTCACGTGCGTGGTGATGGCGAGATCGGCACCATCGGGCGCCAGGTCCAGGGCAGCCTCTACCTGGCCGAGCTGGGGGAGGAGGTCGCCGCCGCCTGGCGCCTCGAGGCCGCCGACGGCGATGACGACGAGGCGAGCCGCGTCGAGGCGGAGGGGGCCGTCGCTGGGCTGGCCTTCACGCCCCAGCGGGAGGCGCGCTACGAGATCACCGTCAATGGCGAAAGCGACAGGCACCTGGGGCGCGTGGCGATCCACGAGAGCCCCGGCGGCTTCGACATGTCCATCGGCAACCGCATCCTGCTGAGCCTGCCGGCGGCCGTCGAGGCCGGTGATTACGCGTTGTCCGACCGCTCCGATGATGGCGTGATCCGGGTCAGCCTGATGCGTCACGAGGTCGAGGAGGTCAGCGGGACCCTGTTGCTTCGCGAACGCAACGGTGTCTTCGATGCCGAGATCACCCTGGAAGCCAGCGGAGAGGATGAGGTCCGCTTGTCGGGAGATCTTGAAGAACTCAGCTTCGACCGCTGAGCAAGCGAGACGAGAAGACCAACACCAACAAGGAGAAAGACCATGGGAAGCCTGTATCACCGTCTGGGTGTCGCCGCCCTGGGCACCGCGCTGCTCTGCCCGCTGACCGCCCTGGCCCAGGACGAGGTCGTGGAGCAGATCGAACTGGGGCTCGAGCTCTACCAGGAGGAGGACTACGGCGGGGCCATCACCGAACTGGAGTTCGCCATCAATGACATTCGCAAGCTGATGTCGGGACGCATCGCCGCCACCTTTCCCGAGGCTCCGGCCGGGTGGAGCGCCGACGAGGCAGAGTCCGCCAGCGGCGGGGGCGCCGCTGCCATGCTGGGCGGCGGGGGCACCATGCTGGAGCGAAAGTACCGCGAGGATGACGGCAATGGTCAGCTGGAGGCGACCATGATGATCGACAACCCGATGGTGCAGGGCATGGCCGCCATGTTCAACAACCCGGCCCTGATCGCGTCACAGCCGAATACCGAGCGGGTGCGCATGGGCCGAGAGTCGGCCATCGTCAAGTGGGAGCCCAATCGCTCGCGGGCCGAGGTCACCCTGCTGCTGGATGGTCGCATCCTGATGCAGGTGAAGGGACAGAACCTGGCATCCCAGGACGTCGCGGTGGAGTTGATGCGTGGCTGGGATCTCGCCGCCGTACGTGAGCAGGCCGCCCGCTAGGACCACCGGGACCAGCGATCGACGCAGGCAGGAAAGGACCACGAAGGAGGAGAGGTGATGATGGTGGCAATGGAGAGGCGGCGGCCCCTTGGCCGGGCCATGGTGGGGGCCGCCCTGATGGCGATGTCCTGGGGCGTCAAGGCCGAGGCGTCACCGGTGACGGTGGCCCCCTTGACGGTCGAGCCGGAGGGCGACCACTACCACTACCGCATGCATATGACGATTCAGGGGGACGACCTGTTCTGGGACCTGACCCAGGGCCCGGATGTCACCCTGGTGGCCCCCGATGAGGAGCACCTGAGCCAGGTCAGCGGTTTCGACCCCCTCTATACCGGCGAGGCGCTGGGCCACCGCCCCCATCAGGTCGCCTCGCGATTCGGGGCCCTGGTATCCCGGATGCCGGCGGAGGCGGCTCGACCGCCCCTGGAGTATCAGGATGTCTTCGACAATCGTCAGCGAACCGACGCGGTCAGGGTGGTCGTGGAGCCGACCGGGGCGACCCGGGAGCTGGCCGGCCGCGAGGCCAGCGCCTATACCCTGGCGGTGGTCAGCGACAAGAGTCGCTGGCGGGACGAGGCGTGGCACCCTTACCACGCCCTGAATCTCGGTACCGTCTGGGTGTTCGATGACCTTCCCTTCTCTCCGGCTCCCCTGCAGCTGAGTCGCTATGTCTTCAACCTCGTCTTTGCTCCCCATTCGGTGAGCGGGCTCGAGGAGTTCTACCAGGAGCAGCTGATCTCGGCCCTGGCGCCGCTGGGCATGTTGGCCGGGGCGCGAATGCAGGAAGTGCAGGTCTCAGCGGAGGCGCTGGCCGAGCTGGAAGCCGAGGGCTGGCGTCTCGAGGGCGACGAGGCGCCGGGGCAGTCGCGTGGCTATCGCTTCGAGCTGCTGACCACGGAGCTCATCACCGAGGCCGAGCCCCTCGATTATGCGGCCCTCGAGGGCATGAGTCGGCTGGATGCGGCAAGCCTGGACTATCTGGAGACGCCGCTGACGATGGTGAATCGCCTGGGCTTGTGTCCGGCCCTGCCCGTGGAGATGGACACCGAGGAGCTATTGGCCACCATGGAGGAGCACGCCAGCTTCCGGGGACGGATGCAGGGAAGCATCGACGGCGAGGTACTCGGCGAGGCGAGCTTCGGCAGTCAGGACGACAGCTTCGGTCGCGGCTTCATGCTGACGCTGGAGTCCTATGATCCCGGGTTGCGTCAGGCCGCCTGCCTCACCCTGCTGCGCGTCGACGCGGCCATGCCGGATGCCCCGCAGACGCTCGACGTGGCAGCGGGACAGGATCAGGCCGATGCCGGCGAGCTGGTGGCCTACCTGGCGCTCACCGACCTGACGGAGCCGGGGCAGAGTCGGTCCGTGGCCGTGGGCCTGGGCAACGACGGCCAGGTGACACTGGAGCGGGTCGACGAGGAGACCCTGGTGGGCCACCTGCGGCTCAATGGCCAGGTCACCCCGCTGGAGCAGCTGACCGACAGTCAGCCCTTCGTCATCGAAGGGGAGTTCAGCGCCCGGCAAGCCTGGGATCGCGTGCCCATGGCCCGCTAGGGCCGGGGCGAACACGCCAGGGCTCGACCCGTTCGCTGTAACCCGCAGGGCTCGCCATGATGTTGGCGAGCCCGCTTCGCGTGGCGGGCCCGGGGTCAGGCATCAGCGCTGCTTGAGCTGCTCCTTGAGCTGCTTGGGCACCTGCTTGATGATCAGCCGGTCGCTGGCCTCGTCGTACTCCACGCTGGAACCCAGCAGGTGGGAGTCGAAGCTGATCGAGACGCCTCCGGCGCGGCCGGTGAAGCGGCGGAACTGGTTGAGGGTCTTCCTGTCCGGCGGGATCTCCGGGGAGAGGCCGTAGTCGGCGTTGCGGATATGGTCGTAGAAGGCCTTCGGCTGCTGCTCGTCGAGCACCTCCGAGAGCGCCTCCAGGGTCATCGGCTCGCCGCGGCTGGCCTGGTCGCTGGCGTAGTCGATCAGCGCGTCGGTCTTCTCGCGGCTCGCCTCCTCGGGCAGGTCCTCCTGCTCGACGTAGTCGCTGAAGGCCTTGAGCAGGGTGCGGGTCTCGCCGGAGGCATCCACCCCCTCCACGGCGCCGAGCAGCGCGGCGAAGCCCTCGGCGAGCTTGCGGCCGCCGCGGTCGCGGGTCCAGGAGAGGTACTGGTTGGACGGCGAGGCGTCCTGCCACTGCGAGAGGTTCAGGCGCGCGGCCAGGCTCATCTGGGCCAGGTTGAGCTGGCGAGCCGGTACCAGCGACAGGTCGGCGTCGACCCCGAAGCCCTCGCGGTGGTGCAGCAGCGCCAGCAACAGGTAGTGGGTGTCGCCGAAGCGGGTGTCGAGGAACAGCAGCTCACCCGACACGGAGAGGTGCTCGTCCACCAGGGCCGCGACCCGCTCGGCCAGCTGGCGGGTGAGGGCAACGAAGTCGAGCGTGCCCTCGAGATAGGCGTGCAGCTCGCCGGCCAGCGGCGAGGCCGCTTCACCCTCGCCGGAGGAGGGGTCGGCGAAGTGGCCCCAGGCCTTGGTCTTGGCATGGTAGGCCTTGTTCGCCGCCTCCAGCAGGGCATCCAGGGTGTCCGACGGGGGCAGCTCCGCCGTCGCGGCGTCCAGCCGCGCGGGCCGGTCGCCGGCCCCCTTGTCGATGCGATGGATGATGCTGTGCAGAATCGGCATGGAAGCTCCCGCGGTGGTGAATGAGCAGGGCGGGGATCATACCCGGCCGGCGCGTGAGTCGATACCCGGTCACGGCTTGAGCCGATACCCCGTGCGGAAGATCCAGGCCACCACCGTCAGCGCCACGCCCAGGAACAGCAGGATCATCGCCAGGCTGATCACCGGGCTGACGTCGCTGATGCCGTAGAAGCTCCAGCGGAAGCCGCTCACCAGGTAGACCACCGGGTTGGCCAGGGTCACCGCCTGCCAGAAGGGGGGGAGCATGTCGATGGAGTAGAAGGTGCCCCCGAGGAAGGTCAGCGGGGTGATCACCAGCAGCGGCACCAGCTGCAGCTTCTCGAAGCCGTCGGCCCAGATGCCGATGATGAAGCCGAGCAGGCTGAAGGTCACCGCCGTGAGCACCAGGAACACCAGCATCATGATCGGGTGGTCGATGGAGTAGGGCACGAACAGCCGCGCCGTGACCAGCACGATGGCGCCGAGTATCAGCGACTTGGTCGCGGCGGCGCCGACATAGCCCACCACGATCTCCAGATAGGACATGGGCGCCGAGAGCACCTCGTAGATGGTGCCCGAGAAGCGCGGGAAGAAGATGCCGAAGGAGGCGTTGGCGACGCTCTGGGTCAGCAGCATCAGCATGATCAGCCCCGGCACGATGAAGGCGCCGTAGCTCACCCCGTTGACCTCGGTGATGCGGGTGCCGATGGCGGCGCCGAACACCACGAAGTAGAGCGAGGTGGAGATCACCGGCGAGACGATGCTCTGCAGCACGGTGCGCAGGCTGCGTGCCATCTCGGCGAGATAGAGGGTCTTCACGGACTGCAGCTTCATGGACGCTCCTCCCTCACCAGGCTGACGAAGATATCCTCCAGCGAGCTCTGGCGGGTGTGCAGGTCCTTGACCCGCAGGCCCACCGCCTCGAGGTCGGCGAGCAGGCCCGAGATGCTCGAGCCATCCTCCTGGCTGGCGGCGTCGTAGCTGTAGACCAGGGCATGGCCCTCGTCGACAAGCGCCAGGGAGTGGCCGGCCAGCGACTCCGGCACGGCCGCCAGCGGCTCGTGCAGGTGCAGGGTCAGCTCCTTGCTGCCCAGCTTGCGCATCAGCGTCTGCGTCTCCTCCACCAGCACGATCTCGCCGCGGCGGATCACCCCGATGCGGTCGGCCATCTCCTCGGCTTCCTCGATGTAGTGGGTGGTGAGGATGATGGTCACCCCCTGCTCGCGCAGTGCGCGTACCACCTCCCACATCTCGCGGCGCAGTTCCACGTCGACGCCGGCGGTGGGCTCGTCCAGGAACAGCACCTGGGGCTCGTGGGCGAGCGCCTTGGCGATCAGCACCCGGCGCTTCATGCCGCCGGAGAGCTCCAGTTGGCGGTTGTCACGCTTCTCCCACAGGGTGAGGGAACGCAGCACCTTCTCGATATGCGCCGGATCCTTCGGCTTGCCGAACAGGCCACGGCTGAAGCTCACCGTGTCCCACACCTTGGTGAAGGCCTCGTTGGTCAGCTCCTGGGGGACCAGTCCGATCAGGCGGCGCGCTGCCCGATAGTCGCGGGCATTGTCGTGGCCGTCCACGAACACCCGCCCGGCGCTGGCATTGACCAGGCCGCAGATCACGCTGATCAGGGTGGTCTTGCCCGCGCCGTTGGGGCCGAGCAGGGCGAAGATCTCGCCGCGGCGGATCTGCAGGTCGATGCCCTTCAGCGCCTGGAAGCCCCCGGCGAAGGTCTTCGACACCCCCTCGACGCGGATCATGGGCGCCTCACTCAAGGGTGATGTCTCCCTCGAACTCGAGGTCGAGCGCCAGGCCGGCGACCTGCACCCGCACGCTCGCCGGCAACGACTCGTCGCCCTGGAGCCGGCCCTCGGCCAGCGCCTGCTTCACGGCCTTCTCGATCTCCTGCTGGGTATTCACGCCCACGGTCTTGAGCAGCTTGCGGATGCTGTGGGTGAAGGTCTCGTCGTTCATCGGAAAGTCCTGTTGGAGTGAATGGCGGTGCATTCCATCCTAGCGCGGGATGGGACACGGCGACCATCGACGACAACGACGAACGCCGCGCTGGTCACCCACGCGCGGCGTTGGCAATCGCCCTGACGCGGGGCTCACGAGCGGCTGGTGATCTCCAGCAGGTGGTAGCCGAACTGGGTCTTCACCGGGCCGTGGACCTTGTTCACCTCGCCGGAGAACACCACCTCGTCGAACTCGCGGACCATCTGGCCGGGGCCGAAGCTGCCCAGGTCGCCGCCCTGGCGGCCCGAGGGACAGCTGGAGTGCTCGCGTGCCACCTCGGCGAAGTCGCGACCGCCCTCGATCTCGGCCTTGAGTTCCTGACACTTCGCTTCGCTGTCCACCAGAATATGACGTGCGGTTGCCCTGGCCATGCTGCTCTCCTGAAAGGGTCGGCTTGGATGCCGGTTGATGATCCGGCAAGCATAGCATGATGCTCCCGTCCGGGGTCGACCCGGCGGGGCCCCGGCAGCGGCCAACGGCTCGGCTAGCGTTCGCCCCCGCTGCCGAGGGTGAGCCGCAGTGCCCGCAGGGAATCCAGCTCCAGGCGGAACTCGTCGGAGAACACCGGATGGCCGATGACACGGACATCCACGCTGGCCTCGGCACCGCGGTAGGTCACGGTGGTCGAGACCTTCGCATCCATGGAGAGCGGTGCCAGGGGGCCATGCTCCACCCGCTCCACCTGGAGCGCGGTGAAGCCGAGCGCATCCAGTTCCTGGGTGACCCGCTGCTTCACGGCCACGCCGTAGTAGAAGTAGAGGCCGCCATAGGCCAGGCCGCCGAGCAGTGCGAGATAGAAGACGAAGCGGCTCATGGCCTCCTCCCTGATGGTGTGGTGGGGTGCTTCCCTGTCGGGGCTGTTGTCGTCACCGGCGAGGCCGCCAGCCGCCCTCGCGAATCATCGGGCAGCCCGTCACCTCGTGGTTGTAGAGGTAGAGCCAGGCGGGGCCGAAGGCGGTGGGGTGGATGGCACGGTCGTAGTCGCCGCTCGCCGGGGAGCGGACCCGGTAACCCTCCAGGCGGTCGAGGTCGGCCAGCAGTGGCGCATCGACCCGGAATACCTCCACCTCGACTCCCCGGGAGGGTTCGGGCCTGGCGCCGGGGAAGGGGCCCAGGTCGTAGAGGGTGGCGCTGGTCAGGTGGTCGGTACCGATGAACTCGGCGCCATCCAGCCAGTGGTGGTTGCGCAGCCCGCGTTTCAGGGTGCCGTACACGGCGACCAGCGGAGTACGGGTGACGGCAAGGGCGGGGGTGTGCATGGCCGTTGCCTCCTGGTCGGTGGGAATCGAGGTACGCCTGTGGCGTACTGGTCAGGATACCAGCTCCGAGGGGGCTGCGCCCTGGCCGCCCCTCGAGGCGTCGCCGGTTCCCGAAGCTGAATGATTCTGCCGCAGTGGAGTCGTATCCGGGAACCCCGACGCTGCGGTTTTTCTCGAGGAGATGATCGATGATCCGTATCGCACTGAGCGCCGTGGTGCTCGCCCTGTGCCCCGCCACGACCCTCGCCCAGCCCGGCCCCCATGAGCAGGAGAGCGGCATGCCGGGCACGATGACACGGGAAGCGCTGCAGCAGGCGCCGCTCCGCTTCGAGCTCGATATCCCCTACGCCGATACCGACGACCCGCGCCAGCGCCTCGATCTCTACCTGCCGGAAGCGCCGAACGACGACCGGCTGCCGGTGATCCTGTTCTTCCACGGCGGTGACGGGCGCCAGGGTGGCAAGGCCGCGGGCGCCGAGCGGCTGATGCCCTTCGTGGCCAGTGGCGACTATGCCGCCGTGTCGGTGGGCTACCGGCCGTCGCAGGAAGCCCGCTGGCCAGCCCGGCTGCACGACGGCAAGGCGGCGATCCGCTGGGTCAAGGCGAACGCCGACGACCATGGCCTGGATGTCGACAGGCTGGCCGTCTGGGGGCGCGGTGCAGGGGCGCATCTCGCCCTGATGCTGGGGATGACCGGTGACGTGCCCGAACTGGAGGGCGAACTCGGCCCCCACGACGAAGTGGCCAGCGACGTCGCCGCGGTGGTGAACTTCTTCGGCGTGACGGACATGCGGGCCTTCGTCGAGCAGTCGAGTGGCGACGACCGCTCGACGCCCGGGGGGGCGCAGGCCCTGCTGTCGGGCGGCGAGCGATTCGCGAGCGAGGAGCAGGCGGTGGCGGCGTCACCGGTCACCTACGTGGGTGGCGACGATCCCCCGGTGCTCACCCTGCATGGCGACGAGGATGCCGTGGTGCCCTACGACCAGGCCGTACGCCTCGACGTCGCCCTGACCGATGCCGGCGTGGGCAGCCACTTCATCACGGTGCCCGGCGCCGGCCACGGCGGCTTTCCCCCGGAGGCCGAGGAGCGGGTCGCGATCTTCCTCTCCCGGGTGCTGCTCGGCGAGGAGGGAGAGATTCCCACCGACCCCCTGGTGACATCCGGGGAGTGACGTATCGAAAGGAGACCCGCGATGAAGAACCTGTTCGACTCGATTCCCGACACCCTCGATGACGAGTGGTTCGAGGAACTGGTACAGGGCGAGCATGTCCAGGTGGAACGTATCGTCTCCCTCGGGCACCGCTCCCCGGCTTCGGGCTGGTACGACCAGCCGCGGCATGAGTGGGTGCTGGTGCTCCAGGGGGAGGCCATCCTGACCTTTGCCGATGGCGAGGAGGTGGCGCTCGGTGCGGGGGATCACCTGCTGATACCGGCGCATCGCAAGCACCGGGTCGAGTGGACGACCCCGGAGCGGCCCACCCTGTGGCTGGCGGTGCACTTCCAGGCCTGAGCGCGCCCCCGGTCGCCCCTCCTGTCGCAGCACACGACCCGATGAGGTGATCCCATGCTACTCGAAGGTTCCTGCCACTGCCGCGCGGTGCGCTTCAGCGTCGAGTCGCCGCATCCCTACCCCTACCAGCGTTGCTACTGCTCCATCTGCCGCAAGACGGCCGGGGGTGGCGGCTATGCCATCAACCTCTCCGGACGCGCCGACACCCTGAGGATCGAGGGCGCCCTCAACAAGCGGGTCTACCATGCCCTGGTCGACGGCGAGGAGAGCCCCGGCGAGCGGCACTTCTGCGCGCTCTGCGCCAGCGCGCTCTGGGTCCATGATCCCCGCTGGCCGGAGCTGGTGCACCCCTTCGCCTCGGCCATCGATACCGAGCTGCCGGTGCCGCCGGAACGGGTGCACCTGCTGCTCGGGAGCAAGGCCAGCTGGGTGGAGCCCGAGGTGCGCGACGGTGACAAGTGCTTCGCCGCCTACCCCGAGGAGAGCATCGCCGAGTGGCATCAGCGACTCGGGCTGATCGGCTAGGTGCGCGATTTCGCACGTCGTGGCTGCCGGCGCCGGCCCGGGCTATGCCACAATGGGGCGGAGCCGCCGCGAGAGCGAAGGCGGCGCTGGTTGTCGAGACGATGAGGAGAGTCGACGCATGGCGGAGCAGACCCCGGCAACGGAGGAGATCCCGGTCGGCATCAGTGCCTGCCTGATGGGCGAGCAGGTCCGCTACAACGGTGGGCACAAGCGTTCCCGCTACTGCCTGGAGGTGCTGCAGGAGCGCTTCCGGTTCGAGCCCTTCTGTCCCGAGCTGGAGGCGGGGCTGGGGGTGCCGCGCGATCCCGTCCGCCTGGTGGGGGCCCTCGGCGAGGAGCCCCGGGTGGTGGGTACCCGGGACCCGAGCCTCGATGTCACCGAGGCGCTGGCCGAGGTCAGCCGTGCCTTCATCGAGCGCCATCGCCACCTGCGCGGCTTCATCCTGATGAAGGGGTCGCCGAGTTGCGGGCTGGAGCGGGTCAAGGTCTACCACGAGAACGGCATGCCCAGCCACGCCGACGCCGGCGCCTTCGTGCGCGAGCTGCGCCGCCACTTCCCGGAGCTGCCGCTGGAGGAGGAGGCGCGCATGAACGATGCGGTGCTGCGCGAGAACTTCATCACACGGGTCTACGCCTACGACGACTGGAAGCGCCATGTGGAGGCCACCCCGAGCTACCATGCCCTGCTGCAGTTCCACAGCCGCCAGAAATACCTGCTGATGGCCCACCACGTGGAGGCCTATCGCGAGCTCGGGCGCTACCTGGCCGAGTCGGGCAAGCGCTGCCTGGACGAGGTGATGAACCGCTATCTGGTCCGCTTCATGGAGGCGCTGGGCCGGCCCGCCACCCGCAAGACCCACGCCAACGCCCTGATGCACGTGTTCGGCTATCTCAAGGACGCCCTGGACGGCGAGACCAAGCAGGACCTGTTGGCGGCCATCGAGGACTATCGCCAGGGGCATGTGCACCTGGCGGTGCCGATCCGCATGATCAACCACTACGTGAAGCGGCACGGCTCGAACTACGTTCGCGAGCAGACCTACCTCGACCCGCACCCCTACGAACTGGGGCTGCGTAACGCCATCTGAGCGCACGATCGCCGGTGCCGGGTGGCCGACTCAGTGCCGCCGTTCGTGGCGTGTCGACCCGAGCAGCACGCGGTCCATGCCGCGGGTCGAGAGGATCCGCCTGAGTGCCGCGAACAGGTGGGTGGGCAGGGTCACGGCGTAGCGCGGCCTGGGGCGCCGGCTTTCCAGGGCGTGCACCAGCTTGCGAACCACGGCGTCGGGGCCGAGGGTGAAGGCGCCGGGGGCCTTGCCGGCCAGGCGGGCCTCCAGGGCACGGTAGGTCTCGGCGTGGTAGCTGTGCCGTGAGTCGATGTTGTCCAGGAAGGCGCGATAGGCGTTTTCGCGGAAGCGGCTGGTGATGGGGCCCGGCTCGATCAGGCTGACGTGGATCCCGGTACCGTGCAGTTCCTGGCGCAGGGTGTCGGTCAGGCCCTCCAGGGCGAACTTCGAGCAGACGTAGGCGCCGCGGTAGGGCAGGGCGGCGAAGCCGAGCACCGAGCTGTTCTGCACGATGCGCCCGCCTCCCCTTTCGCGCATCGCCGGAATGACGCGGGTTGTGAGCTCATGGGTGCCGAGCAGGTTGGTTTCCAGCTGCTCGCGCAGTACCTCGCGGGAGAGGTCTTCCACGGCACCGGGTTGCCCGTAGGCGGCGTTGTTGAACAGCGCCCCGAGCTGGCCGCCGGTGAGCTCGATCACCCGCTCGACGCAGGCGGCGATCGACTCGCTGGACGCCAGCTCCAGCGGCAGCGCCTCCAGGCCTTCCTCGCGGAGCCGGTCGAGGTCCTCCTGGCGCCGGGCGGTGGCCAGGACCCGCCAGCCCCTCCCGGCCAGGGCATGGGCAGCGGCGTGGCCGATGCCGCTGGAACAGCCGGTGATCAGCACGCTGCGGGGGGAGGGATCGGTGGAGACAGGCATCGGACGGGGCTCCAGGCGGTGATGGGACGGTCGTGGGCAACCCTGCGGTGCCCGCCCCGCACTCTGTCGCCTGGCGTCCGACCATGCAAGTCGAGTGCGCAGCCCCTACAATGCGACCTCCCTTCGAGACCACCGAGCCATGCCCGACTCACCGCACCATGCCGAGCGCCTCACCCGCCTGACCGAGCGACTCGCCGAGTGGCAAGGCCTCTGGCGACCGCCGCCGTTCCAGCACCGTCGCGCCCCCTGGGCCGAGCACCTCGCCGGGCTCGAGCAGGCGTTGCTGGCACTGCCCGATGCGGCCTGCGAAAGGTTGCAGGCCGATCCCTTCACGGCATCGCCTCTGTCGGCCTGGCTGCCGGTGGCGGAGCTGCACGGGCTGGTGCGCCTGCCCGCGCTTGCCGGAGAGACCCCCGACCTGCCGGCATCCTGGCGCGAGCATGTGGGCGGTCGCAAGTGGCACCAGATCGAGGCCCTTGCGGGCCGGCTGGCCCACCCGCCGGGACAGTCGCTGGTGGAGTGGTGTGCCGGCAAGGGGCACCTGGCGCGCACCCTGGCGCGCCGGCATGACACCGAGGTCACCGCCCTGGAGTGGCAGCCCGCCCTCTGCGCGGAAGGCCAGGCCCTGGCCGATCGTCAGGGGGTGGCGGTACGCCTGAAAACCCGGGATGTACTGGCGCCGGAAGGGGGCAAGGGCCTCGGGCCGACCGTGCATGTGGTGGCGCTGCACGCCTGCGGCGACCTCCATCGCCGCCTCCTCGAGCTGGCCGCCGAGACCGGCTGTGCGGTGACCCTGGCGCCCTGCTGCTATCAGCGCACCGCTGCCGAGACCTATCGGCCGCTGTCACGGCAGGGGCGCGAGCTGGCCGCCGCCCATGGGTTGGCGCTGTCGCGGGATGACCTCGCCATGGCGGTGCAGGAGACCGTGACCGCTCCGCGCAACGTGCGGCGAAGCCGCGAGCGAGCCAACGGCTGGCGGCTGGGCTTCGACCTGTTGCAGCGCGAGATCCGCGGCCAGGATACCTACCTGCCGGTGCCCAGCCTGGCCTACGGCCGGTTTCCCGGGTGCTTTGCCGATTTCTGCCACTGGGCGGCCGGGCAGAAGGGGCTGAGGTTGCCGGCGCGCGTCGACTGGGCGGCCCTGGAGCGGGCGGGGCAGCAGCGTCAGCGCGAGGTGGCGCGCCTCGAGCTGGTGCGCCACCTGTTTCGCCGGCCGCTCGAGGTGTGGCTGGCGCTGGATCGCCTGCTGCTGCTGGAGGAGGCCGGCTTCAGGGTGGAACTGGGGACCTTCTGCGAGCGTAGCCTCACGCCGCGCAACCTGCTGTTGCGGGCCCGGCGACCCTGACGGCTCCGCTCCCCGCCAGGCCCCGGCGAGGGCCGTGATCAACGCTTGAGTTCCATGTGGATGCCGACGGTGCGCAGCAGCTGCTGGCGGTCGATCCAGCCCCTGACCCTGCCGTCCTCCATCACCGGGACCTGGTTGAGGTTGTGTTCGCTGATGAGCTGGAGAACCTCGTGGGCCGGGGCATCGGGGGCGACATGGAACAGCGCTTCCGCCGGGGTCATCACCTCGCTCACCCGGGTCTCGGGCCACTCCGCCTGGGCGACCTTGCGCGTGTCGCTCAGGCTGATCAGGCCCAGCACATGGCGCCGGTCGCCGACCAGGTAGGCGCGCCTGCCCTCCGGCAGCACCTGGTGGCTGACCCAGGCCTCCAGGGTGCTGTCGGGGTCGACCAGCGGCACCTCGGGGTCGGCCAGGGCGTTCGCCTGAATGCCGGCCAGCCGCTCGCGCAGGTCGAACATCCGGCCCTGGGCCTGGGTCATGGTGAGCAGGAACCAGGCGATCAGCATGATCCAGAGCCCGCCGATCAGGTTGCCGACCACCATGATGTTCCACAGCGCCACGCCGAACAGGCCGTAGGCCACCAGGCGTCCGCTGGCGATCGCCGTGTCGTTTCCCTTCTGCGCATCGCCGGTGAGCTTCCAGACCAGGGCCCGCAGTACCCGTCCGCCGTCCAGGGGGAAGCCCGGCACCAGGTTGAACACCGCCACGATCAGGTTGATCAGCGACAGCCAGCCCAGCGCCACCGGCAGCGGCTCGTACCAGTCGGCGGTCAGGACGGCCAGCAGCCCGAAGAGCAGCGCCAGCGCGAAGCTCACCACGGGGCCGGCGATGGCGATCCAGAATTCGTCGTTGGCCCGCTCGCTGTCACGGCTCATCTGCGCCATGCCGCCGAAGATGAACAGCGTGATGGCCGTCACCGGCACCCCGCGGCGGATCGCGACCAGGCTGTGCCCCAGCTCATGCGCGACGATGGAGGCGAAGAAGACCAGTGCGGTGACCAGTGACGTGGCGATGGCCACGGGCAGCGACCAGTCGGGGTAATGCTGCTGGAAGCCGGCGCTCATGCTCACCAGCAGCAGGGCGAGAATGATCACCCAGCTGACATGGATCTCGATGCGGATCCCGCGGAAGTGGCCGAGCAGCAGCACGGACTTGAACATGGAGGAACTCCCCGCCGGTGAAGATGGCCTGCCTGCTCACCATAGCCGACCCCTCGCCCCCGGCAGCGTTGAAACGGCCTCTTGTCCCGGTCCTCGGCTTGTCTATTCTGTCATCGACGGGTAACGAAATGTATTGATGGCCGACCGTGCCCCGGCACGCTCCAGTGGTGAGTTGATGAGAGGCATCGTACTGGCGATCAGCGCGCTGCTGCTCGTGGCGGTCCTGGTGGTCGCCCTCCGCCCGGAGATCGGGGAGCCGCCCCGTCGGCCCCCGACGGTTGCCGAGTCCATCGACGCGGCGGCTCTCGAGGGGCGCCGCGGGGCGCTGGTGGACCAGGTCGTGTTCACCCGCGAGGCGGACGTGGGCAGGGTCACGGGGCTGATCGAGGCCGGTTCCCACCAGGTCTTCACCCAGGGCATCTCCAGTACCACGGTATTCCACCGCCTCCGCGACTCCCTGTATACCGCCCATGACCTCTCCTACGGCACGGCCGCCGAGCTGACGCTGAACCCGGCCGGCCCCGAGCTGGCGGGCGGCGAGCTCAACCCCTTCCATGTGCCGGCCATCCGCGAGGCCCTCAACCGCCTGATCGACCGCCGCTACATCGCCGAGGAGATCTTCGGCGGCCTCGCCGTGCCCCGCTTCCTGCCGCTCTCCACCGCCTTTCCCGACTATGCGCGCCTGGCCGACGTGGCCCGCGAACTCGAGCTGCGCTACGCCCATGACCCCGCCGCCGCCCGCGAGGTGATCCATGCCGAGCTGGAGGGCCTGGGGGCACGCTTCGTCGATGGCCAGTGGTGGTACCGCGACGAACCGGTGCGCCTGATCGCGCTGATCCGCACCGAGGACGAGCGGCGCCGGGTCGGCGACTACATCGCCAACCTGCTGGAGGATCTCGGCTTCGTCGTCGAGCGGCGCTACCGCACGGCGGAAGAGGCGTCGCGGCTGTGGATCGCCAGCGACCCCCGCGCCGGGCACTGGCACCTCTATACCGGCAGCTGGATCACCGTGGTGATCCAGCGTGACCAGGCCGACGCCTTCAGCTTCTACTACACCCCGCGGGGGCGTGCCGAACCGCTGTGGCAGGCCTACCGGCCGGCACCGGAATTCGACGAGCTGGCCGAGCGCCTGGAGCGGCGCGACTACCGCACCTGGGAGGAGCGCCAGGCGATGATGGCGCGCGCCCTCGGCCTCGCCATGGAGGATTCGGTGCGGGTCTGGCTGGTCGACCAGCTCAATGCCTCGGCCCGGGCCGCCAACGTCGAGGTCGCCGTGGACCTTGCCGGCGGGCTGTCGGGCTCGGCGCTGTGGCCCTACACCCTGCGCTACACCGATCGGGTGGGCGGCGAGATGGTGTTCGGCACGCCGGGCCTGCTGACCGAGCCCTGGAACCCGGTGGCGGGCAGCAACTGGATCTTCGACCTGATGCTGATCCGGGCCACCCAGGATCCGATGCTGATTCCCGACCCCTTCACCGGGCTCTACCGACCCCAGCGCATCAAGGGGGCCGAGGTGACCGTGGAGGCGGGCGTGCCGGTCGGCCGTACCCTCGACTGGTTGAGCGTGGCAACCGCCGAGACGATCCCGGTCCCCGAGGCGGCCTGGATCGACTGGGACAGCGGGGCGGGCCGCTTCGTCACCGTGGGCGAGAAGCACCCCGGGGGCATCACCGCGCGCACCCGCGTCCGGGTCCGCTACGAGGAGACGCTGTTCGAGACGCGCTGGCACGATGGCTCACGCCTGTCGCTGGCCGATTTCGTGCTGCCGTGGATCCTGACCTTCGAGCGGGCCGACGAGGAGAGCCGGCTGTTCGACATGGCGCACCTGCCGACCTTCGAGGCCTTCCAGCGGCACTTCCGCGGCTGGCGCATCGTCTCCCGCGACCCGCTGGTGATCGATATCTACAGCGACCAGATCTACCCCGATGCCGAGACCATCGTGGCGGCCCGTACACCGGTGCCGACCCCCTGGCATGCCCTGACCCTGGGCATCCTGGCCGAGAACCGCGGCGAGCTGGCATTCTCGTCGAACAAGGCCGACCGGCTGCAGGTCGACTGGATGAGCCTGGTGGCGGGCCCCAGCGTACCGGTCCTGGCCCGCCACCTGGACCAGGCCGTCGAGCGGGGTACCCGGCCCTACCCGGCGGTGCTGGACGACCTGCTGGGCGAGCAGGAGCCGGTCGAGCGCTACCGGGCCCTCGGTGACTGGTACGCCGAACGTGGCCACCTGTGGGTCGGCAACGGCCCCCTGCAGCTGCATTCGGTGCATCCGGTGGAGGGCAGCGTGGTGCTGCGCCGCTTCGCCGGCTTCCCCGACCCGGCCGACCGGTGGCTGACATTCTCGCAGCCGGAAGTGCCCGAGCTCGACCTGGACGGCCCCCTGGTGGTGGAGGTGGGGGAGGCCGCCGTCTTCCGGCTCGCCGTGACCTTCGAGGGCGAACCCTACGCCGCCGAGGGCATCGAACGGGTACAGTTCCTGCTCTTCGACGGTCGCGGCGAGCTGGTGCGACGGGGCGAGGCCGATCCCCTCGGGGATGGCCTGTGGAACATCGAACTGCCGCCGGAAGGGGTGGCGGCCCTGGGGACCGGGGCCAACAGCCTGGAGCTGGCGGTCACCAGTCGGCGGGTGGCGCTGCCCTCCTTCGCCTCCCATGTCTTCGCCACGGTGCCGCCCGGCGGCCGGGAGGTGGACCCATGAGCGAGCCGCGGCGGCGCGGGCGACTGCGCGACCTGCGCCATATGCTGGTGTATGCCGTCAAGCGGCTGCTGGGCCTGCTGCTGACCGTGCTGGTGGGCGTCTACCTGACCATCGTCATCGCCAACATGGGCGGCCAGGTGGACGAGCTGCGCCTGGTGCAGATCCGCAGCCAGGCCGCCGAGGCGGTACGCGCCGACCCGGCCTTCCAGGACATGCCCGTCGAGGAGCGCAGTGCCTTGATCGACCGCCAGGTATCCCTGGAAGTGGAGCGGCTGCGCCTGGACCAGCCGTTCCTGGTACGCAGCGTCGACTACCTGCAGCGCGCCATGCGCCTGGACCTGGGGCGTGCCGAGCAGATGCACAGCGACCGCGGCTCGCGCCGGGTCTACGACATCATCGCCGAGCGGCTGCCGGCGACCCTGCTGCTGTTCGGCAGCGCCAACCTGCTGGTGTTCTTCTGCTCGGTGTTCATGGCGCTGTCGCTGTCGCGACGCTATGGCAGTGCGCTCGATCGCAGCGTGATCGCCCTGGCGCCCACCTCGGCGGCCCCGGCCTGGTTCTACGGCATCTTCCTGATCCTGGTGTTCGCCTTCCTGGTGCCGCTGCTGCCGGCCGGCGGGATGGTCACCGCACCGCCCCCCGAGGGACGCTGGGCGTATGCCGCCAGCGTGCTGCGCCACATGCTGCTGCCCCTGGTGGCGATGTTCCTGTCGTCGATCTTCGTCTCGATCTACTCCTGGCGCACCTTCTTCCTGATCCACTCCAGCGAGGACTACGTCGAGATGGCGCGGGCCAAGGGGCTGCCGTCGCGCCTGATCGAGCGTCGCTACATCCTGCGGCCGACCCTGTCGCCGATCATCACCAGCTTCCTGTTGATGCTGATCGGGCTGTGGAGCGGGGCGATCATCCTGGAGCAGGTGTTCAACTGGCCGGGTCTGGGCTCGCTGCTGTTCCAGGCCATCGGCCACCGCGACACGCCGGTGATCATCGGGGCGGTGGTGATCTTCGCCTACCTGCTGGCGGCGACGGTGTTCCTGCTCGACATCCTCTACGCGCTGCTCGACCCGCGCGTGCGCATCGAGGGAGGGCGGCAATGATCGGCGGGCGGTGGCGTGAAGGCTGGCAGGAGCTGCGCCGGTACCCCTCGGCGCTGGTGGGCATGGCGATCATCGCGGTGCTGGTGGGGCTGTCGCTCTACACCGTGATCGCCATTCCCTACTCCGAGGCCCTGGAGAGGTGGCGCGGTGGCGAGCCCTGGCAGATGCACCCGGTCAATGCCGAACCGGTGTGGCTCGACCGGCTGAGGGGCGGTCGTCAGCCGCGCACCCTGAGCGTGTCGAGCGATGCCGCCGAGGTCGCGGAGGCGCCCTTCGAGGGCGGGCGCCGCCTGCGCATCCCCCTGGCCTTCGATTATGACTACGACGGCTTTCCCAGCGAGATCAACCTCTTCCTGAGCGCCGAGGGGCACGCGCAGCGCCCCTTCGCGCGCCTGCTGTGGCAGACGCCCGACGGCCGCGAACTCTCCCTGGGGGGCTATCGGATCGGCCGTGGCGACCGGGTGTCGATCTCCCAGGATCGTGTCCTGGAACGCCGCCTGGGCGGTCGGGTGCCGCATATCGGCCTGCTCGCCGGGCCCGAGGCCGAGGGGGTGCCGCAGGTCCAGCAGGGCCGCTACCGGCTGGTGCTCGACGCCGTGGTGTTCGATGACCGGGCGGGCATCGATGCCGAGCTGGTGCTCTACGGCCGGGTGCACGGCATCGCCGGCACCGACCACCAGCGGCGCGACCTCAGCCTGGCGCTGATGTGGGGCACCCCGGTGGCGCTGGCCTTCGGGCTGCTGGCGGCGGTGGGCACCACCATCACCACCCTGGTCATCGCCGCGGTGGGCGTCTGGTACCGCGGGTGGGTCGACGCCATCATCCAGCGGCTCACCGAGGTGAACATGATCCTCCCGCTGCTGCCGATCCTGGTGATGGTCGGGACCCTCTACTCCACCAGCATCTGGCTGATGCTCGGGGTGGTGGTGGTGCTGGGCATCTTCAGTGCCGGCATCAAGATGTACCGGGCGATGCTGCTGCCGATCCGCGAGGCCCCCTACATCGAGGCGGCCCGGGCCTATGGCGCGAGCAACCCGCGCATCGTGATGCGCTACATGATCCCGCGCATCCTGCCGGTGCTGATTCCCACCTTCGTCACCCTGATCCCCACCTTCGTGTTCCTGGAGGCGTCGCTGGCGGTGCTGGGGCTGGGCGACCCGGTGCTGCCCACCTGGGGCAAGGTGCTCAACGATGCCCAGTCCCAGAGCGCGCTCTACAACGGCTACTACTACTGGGTGGTGTCGCCGGCGGTGCTGCTGATGCTGACCGGGCTGGGCTTCGCCATGCTCGGCTTCGCCCTGGATCGGGTGTTCAACCCGCGATTGAGGAGCCTGTGATGCGCGAGTCGCCGCTGTTACGCGTGGAGGACCTGGCGCTGCACTACCAGACCCGGCGCGGCGTGGTGCGTGCGGTGGACGGGGTCAGCTTCGACCTCCAGCGCAACGAGGCGCTGGTGATCCTGGGCGAGTCCGGCTGCGGCAAGAGCTCGCTGGCCAAGCTGCTGATGCGGGTGCTGCCGCGCAATATCCACCATACCGGTGGGCGGATCACGCTGGGTGAAACCGAGCTCGGCACGCTGTCCGACGAGCGTTTCCGGCGCCAGGTGCAGTGGTCGCGCATGGCGATGGTGATGCAGGCCTCGATGAACGCCCTCAACCCCGTGGTCAAGGTGGGTGTGCAGGTGGCCGAGCCGCTGAGGGTGCTGCGGGGGTGGTCCCGGGCCCGGGCGATGGAGCGGGCGGCCGAGGTCTTCACCCTGGTGGGGGTGTCCACGGACTTCCTCTCCCGCTACCCCTTCGAGCTCTCCGGCGGCATGCGCCAGCGCGCGGTGCTGGCCATGGCGCTGGTCGCCGAGCCGGAACTGGTCATTCTCGACGAGCCCACCTCGGCACTGGACGTGCTGACCCAGGCGAGCATCATGAATGCCCTCAAGCGGGTCAAGCAGGAGCAGGACACCAGTTTCATCCTGATCACCCACGACGTGGCGACCTCCAGCGAGCTCGCCGACCGGGTGGCGCTGATGTACGCCGGCCAGCTCGTCGAGACCTGTGATGCCGGCCGGTTCTTCACCGAGCCGGCCCACCCCTATTCGCGAATGCTGATGGCCAGCGTGCCGCGCCTGCGCCAGCGGCAGCGGCCGGAGCCCATTCCCGGGCATCCTCCCAACCTGTTCGATCCGCCCGCCGGTTGCCGCTTCGCCGAGCGCTGCCCGCACCGCTTCGCGCCCTGCGGCGAGGACCCGGAGACGATACGGCTCGGCGAACGGCACCGGGTGCGCTGCTGGCTGCACGACGACTCCACGCGACGAGGAGGACGATGATGCACCGGTCTCGGGCGGTCTTTCACCGCGACCCCGGGGGCGAGGCAGCGCCGCTGCTCTCGGTCTCGGACCTGCACACCTGGTTCGAGCTGCGCCAGTGGGGGTTCCTGCGCGTGGGCGCCGTGCATGCGGTGGACGGCGTGACCTTCGAGCTGGCCCGCGGCGAGGCAGTCGCCTTCGTCGGCGAGAGCGGCTGCGGCAAGAGCACCCTGGCCCGCACCCTGCTCGCCCTGCACCGTCCCTCCCGGGGCGAGGTGCGCTTCGATGGCCGCACCCTGGGCGACCTCGACGGGGCCGAGCTCAAGGCCTACCGCGCCGAGGTCGGGTACGTGCAGCAGGATCCCTACGGGGCGCTGCCGCCGTTTCTCGACGTGCGGCGTATCCTCGCCGAGCCGCTGATCGTGCATGGCGTCAGGGACCGCGCCGAGCGTGAGCGGCGCATCCGCGCCGTGCTCGAGGAGGTGCGGCTGTCCCCGGTCGAGGAGTACCTGCCCAAGTTCCCGCACATGCTCAGCGGCGGCCAGCAGCAGCGGGTGGTGATCGCCCGGGCGCTGATCCTGGCACCGGCGATGGTCATCGCCGACGAGCCGGTCTCGATGCTCGACGCCTCGGTGCGCATCGAGATCCTCAACCTGTTGCGCAGCATCCAGGCCCGGCGCGAGCTGACCCTGGCCTTCATCACCCACGACCTCTCCACCGTTCGCCACTTCGCCGAGCGCATCTTCGTGATGTATGCAGGCCGGGTGGTGGAGAGCGCGCCCGTCGACGACCTGCTGGACCATCCCCTGCATCCCTACACCCAGGCGCTGCTGGCGGCCATCGCCGACCCCGATGCGGCCAACGCCACCCGCCAGCGTGAGGTGCCCGTCGGCGAGCCCCCCAGCCTGCTCAATCCTCCCACCGGCTGCCGCTTCCACCCGCGCTGTCCCCATGCCCTGGCGGGGCTCTGCGACCGTGACGATCCCCCCGACTTCGCCCCCCGGGACCACCATCTCTCGGCCTGCTGGCTGCACCGCTGACATGGCGCTCGGGCCGACTATACTGGGTGGGGGACCGAAACAGGCTCGGGAGGTGGAGCATGAGCGATGATCGCAGCTACCGGGGCCGTTGCTTCTGCGGTGCCGTGGAGGTGGCGGTGACGGGGGAACCGGCGGGCATGGGCTATTGCCATTGCGAGTCGTGCCGTCACTGGTCGGCGGGGCCGGTGAACGCCTTCACCCTGTGGCAGCCGGATGCCGTCCAGGTGACCCGCGGTGCCGCCAACCTGGACAGCTACCAGAAGACACCGGCCAGCGTGCGCAAGTGGTGCCGGACCTGTGGGGGCCACGTCCTGACCGAGCACCCCGGGCTGGGGCTGATCGACGTCTACGCCGCCATCATTCCGGACTTTCCCTTCACGCCGGGGGTTCACGTCCATTACCAGGAGTCGGTGCTGCGCCTGCATGACGGCCTGGTCAAGATGAAGGACGTGCCGGCCGAGATGGGCGGCTCGGGACAGACCCTGGACGAGTGAGGGCGGGGGGCCGGCCTCACTCCTGCTCCCGGCGCGCCAGCCAGGCGCGGAAGTAGTCGTTGATGCGTTCCAGGGTGCCGGCATACCACGCCTCGTCCTTGGCCAGCGCCCGTTCGGCGTTCAGCGGATGGGTGGGGATGTGCAGGCGCATGTCCACGCCGCTGTCGGGGTGGGTGGTGACCTGGACGGCCGCCGAGCGGCGTGCGGGGCCGTAGGGGATGTGCCGTGCCAGTTCGGCGAGGCGCTCGGTGGAGGTGGCGAATCGGATGAAGTCCCGGGCCGCCTCGGGACGGGGGCTGCCGCGGGGAATCGCCCAGGTCTCGTGCTCCTGGACCTGGCCGTCCCAGAGGATCTCGATCGGCACCCCCTGGTGGACCATGGCATCGAAGAAGCGCCCGTTGTAGCCCGAGGCCATGACCACCGCCCCCTCGGCCAGCAGCCGCGGCGGCGTGTCCCCGGCCTCCCACCAGTGGATCTCGTCCAGGCCATCGAGGCGGCCCAGCGCCAGGTTCAGGCCGCGACGGGTGCTGAGCAGGCCGTAGAGCTCCTCGTGGGGCACCCGGTAGGAGAGCAGGGCCCACTCCAGGTTGACCGCCGGGGTGCGCTGCAGGGCGCGCGGCCCGGGGAAGCGCTGCTGGTCGAAGAGATCGCCGATGCGGGTGGGGCGCTGGCCGGGGAAGGCGTCGCGACGGTAGGCGACCACGGTGGCGAAGATGCTGTGGGTGATGGCGCAGCGACCGATGGCGTCGGGCAGGAAGTCCTGCTCCGCCGGGGTGCCGTCCGGGGCGGGAGCCAGCAGTGCGGGCGAGAGCGGGCGCAGCAGGCCCTCGCGGCAGGCCGCCATGGCCTCGCTGCGGGTCATGTCGATGAGATCCCAGGGTATCTCGCCGGCCTCGGCCGCGCGGCGCAGTTCGGCGAGCCCGCCATCGTACTGCGCCACCTCGATCCGCGTCCCGGTGCTGGCCGTGTAGGGCTCGAAGAGGGCGGCCCGCTGGGCGCGCTCGTAGGCACCCCCCCAGCTCAGCACGGTCAGGGTATCGTCCTCCGCGGCCCCGGCCGGGGCCACCAGCAGCCCCAGCAGCGCCAGCCCCAGCCCCAGCAGCGCCACGCCGGGTCGCCGGTATCGCTCATCCCGTGCCATGCTCCTCCCGTCGCATCTCGTCGCTGTGGCGCAGGTAGGCGCGGGCGATACTGGTCTCGTAGACCACCCCGAGGAAGGCCCCGTCCGAGGCCTCGACCACCGGCAGCGCCTCGCCGGTGACCTCCTGCAGTCGTCCCATGGCGTCCCACAGGGAGGTGTCGGGCCGCAGCGGCGGCCGGTCCTCGGTGGCGACCTCTTCCGCCACCCGCGGCCCGCCCGGCGCCTCGCGGGCGGCCTCCAGTTCGGCGAGGGTCACGCAGCCCCGGTAGCGCCCCAGGTCGTCGACCAGGTAGGCCTCGCCGTGACGGGCTTGGCCGAGCGCGGTCACCGCCTCGGTCACCGCCGTGGCGGGGGACAGCATCACGCACTCCCGGGTCAGGTGCTCGGCCACCGGGGTGCTGCGCAGCACGGCCCGCCCGCGCCCGGCCGAGAGGTCCAGGCCACGCGCCTCGAGTTGCAGGTCGAACAGCGAGCGGCCGAAGAGCTGGGCGGCGATCGGGCTGGCCAGGGTCACGCTGGCCAGGGCGGCGGTGGTCAGTGCATAGCTGCCGGTCAGCTCGAAGACGATCAGCAGCGTGGTCAGGGGGGCGCCGATCACCGGGGCCGTCACCGCCACCATGCCGCAGACGGCATAGAACACGAAGGTCTCCAGGGGCGCCCCGGCGACCTGTCCGACCAGACTGCCGCACAGGGCCCCGAACAGGGTGCCGATCACCAGGGCGGGGCTGAAGACCCCGCCGCTGAACCCCATGCCCAGGCAGAGCGCCGTGGCGGCGATCTTGAGCGCCAGCACCAGCAGCAGCTCGGCGGTGCCGAAGGCGCCGGCAATGGTGGCGAAGCGCAGCGTCTCCTGGCCCATGCCGAGGATCTCGGGGACCCAGAGCGCGGCGAGCCCCAGCAGGGCCCCGGCCAGGGCCGGTCGCAGCGCCGGGGCGAGCGGCAGGGTGTCGGCCAGGCGCGTGACGCTGAGAATGGCCCGCATGTAGGTCCCGGCGACCAGGGCGCCGAGGCCGCCGATGGCGAGGAAGATGGCGAACTCCCAGGGCCGCGGCACCGCGGTGTCGGCGACATGGAAGAGGGCACCACGCTCCAGCACGCTGGTGGCGATCACGTAGCCGACGATGGCGGCCGCGGCCACCGGGGCGAAGGCCCGCAGGGCATAGTGGCGCAGCACCACCTCATGGGCGAAGACGATGCCCGCCAGGGGGGCGTTGAAGGCGGTGGCGATGGCCGCGGCCACCCCGCAGGCGATGGTGATGTTGTCGTCCGAGCGCCCCAGGCGCAGCACCCGCGCACCCAGCGAGCCCAGGGTCGCTCCCAGGTGCACCAGGGGGCCGTACTGGCCCACCGAGGCCCCCGCGCCCAGCGAGATCATCGCGCTCAGGGCCGACAGGCTGCCGGCCCTGGCCGGCAGCCGGCCCCGCCGGGTCTGGACGGCGGCAATCACGTCGGCCGGCGCGTGGGGGCGGCGCTCGGGGATGGCGCGGTGCAGCAGGCCGACGACCAGGCCGCCCAGCGCCGGTACCGCGACGGTGATGACGACCAGCAGGCCGGCATGGTCGAACAGCATGCGGCTGCGCGGCGAGATCAGCAGCCCCTCGTTGAGCCACAGCACCGCGGTGACGAAGCCCACGGCGAAGAGGGCGGCGATGGCCCCGATGATGGCCCCCAGTAGCACCAGGCCGAGGAAGCGAACGACCGCCAGGGGGCCAGGACCGGGACCGGTGAGTGCCGGGATGGTGTCCATCCTCAAGGTGTAGGTGTGAAGGGCGTGCAGGGCAAGCGCCGGGCCGTCGGCGTATCGGTGCCGCCCGTCCGGCTGGTACTCTCTGGCATCATGGTGCACACCAATCTCCCGCTCGACCCCGAACGCCTGCCCCGGCTGGAGGCGATACCGCTGACGCCGGTGTCTCCGCGACTGGCGCCCTGCCAGGCCCTGCAGCAGCTCTGGCGCTGGTGGCTGCTCGCCCTGCTGGCGAGCCTGGTGCCGCTGTCGGAGCCGCCGCTCGCCGACTGGCAGGGGACGCTGGCCATCGGCATCGCCGGGCTGGGCCTGGTGCTGGCGGTATTCGCCTGGGTCGAGGCGCGGCGCCGCGCCTACGGGCTCCGTGAGCATGACCTCTGTTACCGGCGAGGGCTCTGGGTCAGGCGCACCCAGGTGCTGCCGCTGGTACGCCTGCAGCACGTGGAGACCCTGAGCACGCCTCTCGAGCGCGCCTTCGGCCTGGTGCGCCTGGCCTGCTTCACCGCCGGAGGAGGCGGTGCCGACCTCGTCCTCGAGGGCCTGCCCGCCGATCGCGCCGAGGCGGTCAAGCGCTACCTGCTGGCACGCCTCGAGTCGGAATCGGGCACCCCGGAGCCCGTGCCGCCGGAGGAGCCGCTGCCATGACCCGCGGGGCGCCGGGGGATACGGGCCTGTCCCGCTGGCAGCGTCTCTCGCCCTGGGCCATCGGGCTGACGCTGGTGACCACCACGGGCGCCCTGGTGCGCCAGCACCTGCCGCTGCTGCTGGCCGCCGGGGCGGGGCTGGCCGTGAGCGAGCGTTTCGGGCTGCGCGAGGCGCTGCTCGGCGGCGGCCTGCTGGTGCTGGTGGCGCTGCTGCTGAGCCTGCTCTACTACCGCCGTTTCCGCTTCCGCTTCGATGCCGACGTGCTGGTGATCCAGAAGGGGCTGTTCGTCCACCGGGAGTTCAAGGTCGCGGCCCGCCATGTGCAGCAGACCAGCGTGCAGCAGCCGGCCTGGATGCGCCCCCTGGGGGTGGTGCAGTGGGAGGTGGAGACCCTGGCGGGTGAGGCCGCATCCATCGCCCTGCCCGGCATCCGGCGCGAGCAGGCCGAGGCGCTCGAGGCGCACCTCAGGGGGGCGGCGCCCGCTGCCGACGCGCCCGACGCCGGCCCGCCGCGGGACGCGGCGACCGAGCGTTTCGCCATCACTCCCGGGGCCCTGGTGCTGCACGGCCTGACCAGCCGCTCGCTGGTGGTGATCGCCGCTCTGCTCTCGCCCCTGGTGCGGCCGCTGGAGCGCTGGCTGCATGACCGCCTGCCGCACCTGGACCTCTGGGCCTGGCTGCCGGCGTCGCCGTCGCTGGCGGTGGGGCTGGGGCTCGTCGCTGCGGTGGCGGTGCTGACGCTGCTCGCGGTGCTGGCGGCCTGGTGGCGTTTCCACGGTTTCGTGCTGCACGACGACGGCGATCGCCAGGTCCAGGTGAGCGGCCTGCTGCATCGCCGCTCCCAGACGCTGACCCTGCGCCGGCTGCAGGTGGTGGAGTGGGTGCAGACCGGGCTCGGCCGGGCGCTGGGGCGGGGCTACCTGGTCTGCCACCAGTTCGGCGCGACGGGGGGTGGCGAGGTCGCCGAGGCGCGCCGTTTCCTGGTGCCCGGCCTGACCCCGGGCCGGGCCGATGCGCTGGTGCTGCCGCTGTGGCCCGGGCGTTGCGCACCGCCCTCGGTGATGGCCCCGCTGCAGCGGGTGTCCAGGCTCTACCGTCGGGTGCTGTTCCTGCGGCTGCTGCTGGCGATGCTGGCGGGGCTGGGGGTGCTCGCCTGGGGGCTGGGAGACGCGGCGGTCGAGCTGCCGGCCTGGAGCCTGGGGCCGGCAGTGCTGGGCCTGGTCGCCCTGGCGGCGGCCGTGGCGGAACTGCGCTGGCGCTCGCTGGGCTGGTCACGGCAGGGCGACTGGCTGCAGGTGCGCCGGGGCCTGTGGGGGCGGCGCACCTGCCTCTTCCCCGCCGAGCACCTGGTGTCGCTCCAGGTGCGCCAGAGCTGGCTCCAGCGCCGCCGGGGCGTGGTCACCCTGCAGCTCCACCTGGCCAGTGGTCGCCAGAGCCTGCCCTTCGTCGAGGAGGACGCGGCGCTGGCACTGGCGAACCGCCTGCTGGCGAGTGTCGAGGGAGCCCCGGGGAGCTAGCCCCGCCGGGCCCGGTGTCGGGTCAGGGAGCGAGTTCCACCCGCAACGGATCCGTGTCGGCCTCCCAGGTGCCGGCGTCCAGGGTGTTGCCCGCGGCGTCCTGCACCAGGTAACTGCGATGCCGGTGGTGGCGCAGTGCCCGGACCAGGCGCTCCAGGCCCTGGCGGTCGTCGGCGCTGACCAGCCCGATGCGGGTGCCCGGTAGCGTCCACATGCGGCCATGGCCGGCCGTGCGCAGGGGGTGAGGCGGGGTCGGCAACGCCTGGTGTGCCAGCCAGTCGGCCACCGCCTCCGTGGTGCCGATCACCAGCAGGGGGGTGTCGCCCGGGCGTTCGCCGCTGCCCCCGGGGGCCTCGCGGCCCAGCACCCACTGGCCCAGGGGAGCCAGTGACTCGTCCAGTGCCAGCAGGCGGGTGGCCGGATCGAGGGTCAGGCCGCGCAGGATCGCCGGCGCCCGGTCGAGCCGGCGCAGCAGGTGGTGATCGGGGTCCACGGCCAATGCCGTCGGCGCCCGGTCGCTGGCGATCGAGAAGGCCGCACGGCGGCCGACGAGGTGCGTGGTGGCATGGAGCGGTCCGCCCTCGGTCTCCACCACCAGGGGCACCTCGAGCGGCCAGGGCCGTGCGCCGTGCTGGGCCAGCTCGCCGCTGACCCGGAAACCGCTCTCGGTCGCTTCCCGCTCGATCCCGTGCAGGCTCAGCCGGGGGCGGCCCGGCCGTGTCAGCCAGGCGGCGAAGAAATCCGTCAGCTCGTCGCCGGCCGCCGCCTCGAAGGCGGCCTGGAGGTCCTCCCAGCTGGCGGTGTGGAACATCCTCTCCTCGGCGAGGCGGACGAGCCCCGCCTCGAAGGCCTCGTCGCCGATGCGGCGGCGCAGCATGTGGAAGACCATGGCGCCGTGCTGGTAGCCGATCAGCCGCCCGGCAGGGTCGGGGCCGCCGCGAAAGCTCGCCAGGGCGCGCTCCTCGCCAGCCGGCAACGCCGCAAGGTCCACCAGCCAGCGCCGGCGGGTCTCGCCGGCCTCGCCGCGCGCCTCGTCCAGGGCGTAGTCGGCGAGGTAGGTGGTCAAGGCCTCGGACCAGTTGCCGCTGGCAGGGTCGACGCCCACGCCGGCACCCCACCAGGCGTGCATCAGCTCGTGGGCCAGCGAGGTGCGGGGAATGAAGGGCAGCGGAATGACCCGCTCACCGAGCAGGGCGAAGCCCGGGAAGGCCAGCCCCACCGGCCGGGGGGAGGCGGCCAGCGTGAAGCTGTCGAACGGGAAGGGGCCGAGGCGGCGCTGGAACATCGCCAGGTGGCGTGCGCCGTGCTCCAGGTAGGTTGCGGCGAACGCCTCGTCGAGGCGGGCGGGGAAGAGGGTGCGCAGGCGCACGCCGGCGGCCTCCGCCTCGCGCGGCCGCCACGGGCCGGCGGCGATCTCGACCTCGCCGGTGCGCGGATGGGTGTATCGCGAGGTGACGCCGTTCGCGTGGCGATGCGCCTCGACCAGCGAGCCGGTGCCCACCGCCTGCTGCCCGGTGGGCACGTGGATCGTCAGCGCCAGCGGGCCCGGTGTCGGGTCAGCGACCCGAGGATACCAGCCGACGCGGGCCGGCAGCAGGCTCCCGTCCGGTGAAACGCCCAGCCCGGTGCCGGGAAGCTGCGCCGGCAATGTGCCGCGCCAGTGGATGGTCACGGCCCCGGGGGCGTCTGCCGATGGCAGCCGATAGCGCCCCGGCGCCGGCCGCTGCGGCGTCACGGGGCCATCGGCCCCCGCCACTCGCGTCACCTCCAGGCTCTCCAGCAGGCGGAACTCGGTCCCCGGGGGCAGCACCAGCCGCATCTCGCCGCGCAGCTCGCGGCTGGCCGGGTCCAGCCAGATCTCCAGCCGCCGGTCAGGCGCCTCGGCCGTGGCGCTGCCCCAGGCCAGCGCCAGCAGGACGAGGATGAGCCATCGGCCGCGCCGGCGGGGGCGGATCATGGGGCGGGCGCCTGCAGGCGGGCGAGGATCTCCTGTTGCCGGCCGTCGCGGCGCACCTCCAGCGGCAGCAGGATGCCGGGGACCATGCGCTGCAGCAGCCCGGTGAGGTCCCCGGGGGTGGTCATGGGCCGGTCGGCGGCCCGCAGGATGATATCGCCCTCCTGCAGGCCGGCCTCGGCGGCAACCGACCCGGGCCCGACGCCCTGGATCATCAGGCCCTCGGCATGCTCGCCGATCAGCACCCCCAGGCGCGGCGCCCGGGGCGGCTCGTGGGGCGACTCGTCGCCCAGCAGGTAGACGGCATCGGCCAGGCCGGGTTCGGCGGGGCGGCAGTCGGCTTCCGGCGTCACGGGCAGCAGGGTGCGGTGGTCGGCGAGGCCCAGGTCGTCGAGCTGGTGCGGCACGCCGTGGCCATGGGTGAGGTGGCCCTGGCCCATCAGCCCCACCACCAGGGTGTCGTCACCGCTGGCCTCGGCGAGGGCGGCGGCCATGGCCCGGTCCCAGACCAGCTGGGCATCGATGAAGCGGGCCAGGCCGGTGTCGCGGTCGCCGCCGGTGGGGTGCTCGTCGAATACCTCGGCCAGGGCTTCCCGGTAGGACGCCGGCGGCGCTGCCGGCGGCGTGATGCCGTGTCGCTGCGCCTCGGGAACGCTCTCCCAGCCCTCGTCCACGAGCCGGCGACGCAGCTCGGGCGCGACGTTCAGGGCCAGCAGTGGAATCCGCTGCATGCGGGCGAAGTGCAGGATGGGAAAGTAGAGCGACGGGTCGAACCCCCAGGCGTCGTGCCACCGGCTGGCCTCGATGAAGCCGGTCTCGTCCAGCTCGCCGGCCACCCAGGCATCCAGGGCCGGTTGGGCGTCGCGGGGCAGCATCTCCAGGCCGATCACCATGCGGGGTTGGTGGGCATGCAGTCCGGCCAGGGTGTGCAGCTGCCAGCGGTGATGGACCATCCGGTCGTGCTGCTCGCCGAGCAGCACCACACGGCGCTGGGCCAGCTCGGCCATCAGGGTGCTCGGGGCGACGGGGGTACCGCCGTCCAGGTACCAGCGTCCCGGGGTGGAGCAGGCGTCGGCGACCGCGGCCGGCGGCAGCATCAGACCGGCCAGGGCGATGGCCAAGGGCAGGGCGAGGCGTCGGGCTCGGCGGAATGGCGACATGTCTTCTCCTGGCGGCGACGGGCAGGGAAGCTCACCTTACCCCAGCCACAAGGCGGCCGCGATCCCGGGATCGCGGCCGCGCCAGGGGGCGCTGTCGTCAATGGGGCCGGCTTATCTTCCCATGCGGGCTCTCGGCCATCAGGCGGTCGAACTCGCTGCCGCTCATGTGGATCAGGGTCTCGTGGTCACCGGCCTCGAAGTAGATGTCGGGCTGGTGGCGCAGCAGGTCGTCGACATAGACCTGCAGGCCGTAGGCCTGGCCCACCGGGGTGGTGGCGCCCGGATCGCAGTCGTTGAAGCGCTCCACGATCTCGTCTTCCGAGGCGAGCTCGACCTTCTCGTGGAACAGCTGCGAGAGCGAGTCGAGGTCCGCATCGCAGTCGCTCGGTACCACGGCGACATGGCACCCGGAGGCACCGTGCAGCATGACGGCCTTGGCCAGCTGGCTACCGGCGACATGTGCCTGCTCGGCGATGCGGCTGGTCGTCACTTCCCGCGGGTGGGAGACCTCCTCGAAATCGATATCACAGGCCCGCAGGTATTCGCGTATCGTCATCGGCATGGCCATGACAGTTTCTCCTTCGGCCGCGAGGGCCGAAAACGACGGAAAAGTTGGGTGCCTCCCTTCGTGTCGAGCTCCATACTCCAAGCATAGTCGTGATGCTGTGCGATGGCATCGGCCGTACCCGGCGCCCCCCACAGGCGCTATGATCGGCCGGTGAACCAACGGGGAGGCCCGGGATGCAAGCCGAGACACGAGGTTCCATCTGGCGCTTTCGGGTGGCGCTGGCCGCCTGCCTGCTGCTCGCCGCCTGCGGCGCCGAGGAGGAGGCTTCCCGGGTGCCGCTGCCGGTGCTGGCCTCGAACCCCGCGGCCCACGATGACACCCGGGTGGTGACCCAGGGCGTCGTGCGCCACTTCGAGGATCCGCTGCACTACTGGATCGAGGACGAGGACCTGCATCGGGTCGAGATCTTCCCCCACGAGATGATCGCGCCCTACCTGGGCGAGGCGGTGCGGGTGGAGGGGGAGTTCCGCTTCTCGACCAGCGAGGGGCGACGGCTGACGCTGGGCAGCGTCGAGCCGCTGGTCGATGGCGAGTGAAGGGGCAGCCAGGGAGGCGCGACGTGCAGGGAAGGGTGGCGATGGAGCGGCTGAGGGCGACCCCGCGATTGCCGGCGGGGCAGGGGCGGATCGAGGCCATCGACCTGGCCCGCGGCGTGGCCATCGCGCTGATGATCCTCAGCCATGCCGTCAGCGGGTTGCTGGGCATCCGCCAGGTGCCCGACTGGGGCATGGTCCCCGTCCACCTGCTCACCAAGTTCTCCTCGTCGCTGTTCATCATGGTGTTCGGCATCGCCCTGGCGGTGGCCTTCCTGCCCAGGACCCGGGCCCCGGACTGGCCGCGACGGCGGCTCCGGCTGATGCTGCGTGGCCTCGAGGTGCTGTTCTGGTACAAGGTGCTCACCGTGGTGGAGATGCTGCCGCGCTATCCACCCGAGGACATCCTCGACACCCTGCTCTACCAGCGCTTCCCGATCTGGGTCGAGATCCTCGGCTTCTACGCCATCGCGCTGCTGTGGCTGCCCTGGGTATTGCCGCTATGGCGACGGATGCCGCTCTGGTCACGGCTGACCAGCCCCCTGGCCATCGCGCTGCTCGCCGGCTGGCTGGAGCGCCACTTTGCCTTCTGGGGCATCGAGCCACTCAAGGCGATCCTGGTCGAGGATGCGGGGCACTACGCCTGGGGGCAGCTCTCGCGGCTGCCGCTGGTGATGGTCGGCCTGCTGATCGGCGAGGCCGTGCTGCGCTGCTACTGGCAGCCGGCGCCACGACGCCGCCTGGTGCTGGGGCTGGCGGGCGTCGGGGCGACGCTGCTGCTGGGGTTCGTGGCGGTCTCGCTGCCCGCGCTCGACGAGGCGCTGGTGGCGGTGGCCTGGAATGTCGGCAAGCACCCGCCGGAACTCCCCTTCATGCTGTTCAGCCTGGGCGGCGCCCTGGTGATCCTGGCGCTCTGCTTGCTGGGAGGCGAGCGGGGAGCGGCCGCCCTGGCGCCCATCACCACCATCGGCTCCGATGCCCTCAAGGCCTTCGTCTTCCATATCGTGGTGATCTTCCTGGGCTTCCGCTTCCTGCTCGAGGCCTGGCAGGTCTATGCCTATCCGCAGGTGCTGGGCATCGGGCTGGCATTGATCCTGGCCACCGCGGGCTGGATCGCGCTGACGCGCTGGATCCGGGAGCACGGCTGATGCGTGGTCCACTGCGCCGCTGCACGGGGCTGCTGGCGGTCCTGTCTCTGCTGCTGGCGCCGGTCTCGTGCGCCCTGGCCGAGGCTGACTGGAAGGCACGGCTCGAGGCGAGGCTGGCCACCCTGGAGGCCGGGTTCGACGGTGAGTTCGGGGTCGTCGTTCGCCCCCTCGGCGGCGGCGAGCCGTTCGGCTGGCGTGCCGACGAGTCCTGGTACCTGGCATCGCTGGTCAAGGTGCCGGTGGCCATCGAGCTGCTGGCCCGGGCCGAGGCCGGGACGCTGTCGCTGGATGAGCGCCTGGTGCTGCACGAGAGCGACTATGTGGACGGTGCCGGGCCCACCAACTGGGCCCCCCCCGGGGCCGAGCTGTCACTGCGCGACCTGCTCGAGCCGATGCTCACCGTCAGCGACAATACCGCCAGCGACATGCTGATCGGCCTGCTGGGGCTCGAGGCGGTCAATCGGCGCGCCGCCGCCATGACCGGGGAGGGCGGGCTCGAGCCCATCACCACCCTGGTGGACGTGCGCCGGCACGTCTATGCCGGGCTGCACCCGCGTGCCTTCGAGCTGTCCGGGCTCGACTTCATCGAGCTGCAGAAGCGCGACGACGATGCCGCCCGCCTCGACTGGCTGGCCGGGCGGCTCGGGATCCCGCGGGAGTCGCTGCGGCTGGGCTCGCTGGATGCCGCCTTCGCTGCCTACTATGCCACCGGTCTCAACAGTGGCCGGCTCGATGCCTTCGCCGAACTGCTCGCCGCGCTGGGCGAGGGCAGGGCGCTGGGGCCGGCGGCCACCGCTCGCCTGCTGTCGACGATGGAGCGGACCACCAGCGGCGAGCGACGTCTCGAGGCGGGCCTCGGGCGCGAGTTGCGCTTTGCCCACAAGACCGGCACCCAGCACCGGCGCAGCTGCGATGCCGGGATCCTGACCCTGGGCGAGGCCGCCGACACCCGTCGGCTGGTGATCGCCGCCTGTACCCGGGGTGAGCGGGAGGTCGAGCGTGCCGAGCGGGTCCTGGCCGCGATCGGCCGGTCGATCCGCGAGGTCGGAGTGCTCGATCCCGGTACCAGGTCCGACGGCCGCACCACCCCTTAGCCAAAGGTATGAGTTGCCCGGTGGGGATTGTCGTTGACAAGGCGGCGCGGGGGGGCCTAATCTCAACATGGGTTGTTACCGGTAACATCGTCGCTGATCACAGCGCCGACCGGTCCCGACCATCTATGCTGATCAAGACGCTTGCAACAGCGCACGATTCCAACAATGTACAAGCCGCTTTGGAGACACACGCCATGACAGCCATCTGGCGCAGCACACTCACCCTGGCCGGTGCGGCCACCCTGTCCCTGGGCATCGCCCAGGCCCAGACGCCCGACCTTTCCGACCCGCCCGCCATCGAGGGCGATGTCGTGGCCGACCACGGCAGCCATACCATCCGCATGGGGATCGGCCTGGCCGAGACCTCGCCGCAGTACCTGTCCAGCCAGTACTTCGCCGACATCCTCGACCAGCGCACCGAAGGTCGCATCACCGTCAACATCTTCCCCAACAGCCAGCTGGGCGACGACGTCCAGATGATGGAGATGCTGCAGACCGGCACCCTGGACATGTCCTACCCCTCCTCGTCACCGGCCACCACCTATGTCGAGGAGCTGGCGGCGTTCGACCTGCCGTTCCTGCTGCCGACCCGCGAGGCGGCCGTCGCCGTCATGAACAGCGACGTCGCCCAGTCGATGCTCGACGCCTTCGACGGCACGGGCATCAAGGCGCTGACCTTCTCGGAGAACGGCTACCGCCAGCTCTCCAACAGTGCCCGCCCGGTCGCGTCGCCGGAGGACGTCGCCGGCCTGGACGTGCGCGGCCTGACCGTGCGCACCATGGAGAACCCGGTGCACCTCTCCATCTGGGAGACCCTGGGCGCCAACCCCACGCCGATGGCCTTCGGCGAGCTGTTCTCGGCCATGGAGCAGGGCGTGGTCGACGGCCAGGAGAACCCCTGGAGCACCATCCTCACCTCCAACTTCCATGAGGTGCAGGACTATGGTTCCGAGACACGCCACGTCTACACGCCCTTCATCCTGATGATGTCCGAGCGCACCTGGGATCGCCTGCATCCCGATTACCAGGAACTGGTCCAGGAGGCGGCCCGCAAGTCGGCGGAATACGAGATCCAGCTGGCCACCGAGTACGACGACTGGTCCCGTGAGCAGCTCGAGGAGCGCGGCATGCAGATCACCCGCCTCGACGACGACCAGATCGCCGCCTTCCAGGAGGCCGTGCGGCCGGTCTACGACGAGTGGGCTCCGCGTATCGGCGAAGACCTGATCGCCGAGATCCAGGCCATCGTCAGCGAAACCACCGGCAACTGATCCCTTCCTCACGACCGAAAGGACAGCGGCAGGGGGTGCATGCCCCCTGTCCTGTCTCCGGAGCACCGCATGTCTACGTCCACTCCACCGCCCGTCGACCCGGGGGTGTTTCTCGATGATCCCAATCGCGAGCCCCTCGAGCTCGATTTCGAGGAGCGCAAGGGACCGGCGATCTTCCGCTGGCTGACCGTGGCCATGGAACAGGTGATCGCCACCATCCTGGTCGCGCTGATCGTCTCGGTATCGGCCAACGTCATCGGCCGCTCGCTGCTCAACCGCTCGCTGCCCTGGGCCGACGAGCTGGCGCGCATGCTGTTCATCTGGCTGATCTTCATCGGGGCCGCGGCGGCCTTCGCCCGGTTCGAGCATATCGCCGTGGACTTCCTGGTGCGCAAGCTCAAGCCGCGTGGCGCCCACCTGCTCTACATGCTCCAGAACCTGATCATCACCGTCCTGATGGGCATCATCGTCTGGGGCGGCTACGTGGTGATGTCACGCTCCACCGGCCGTACCGCCATCCTCGGCGTGCCCTGGAACCTGATCAACGTCTCGCTGGTGCTCTGCGCCGCCTTCATTGCTGCCGTGGCGCTATGGCGTGTCTGGCAGTGCGTGCGGCTGGTCCGCGACCCCTCATCACCCGCACGACGCGGAGGGCACTGAGCCATGTTGTGGATCTTTCTCGGCATCCTGTTCGCCTCCATCGCCATCGGCCTGCCGATCGCCTTCGGCCTGGGCGTCGCGGCGGTGGTCTTGGCGGTCCTCTCCGACATCCCGCTGTCGATCCTGATCGAGCAGTCGATCCGCGGGGTCAACAATTTCCCGCTGCTGGCGATCCCCTTCTTCATCCTGGTCGGCGAGGTGATGAGTGCCGGCGGTATCGCCCGGCGCCTGATGGACCTGGCCGGCGCACTGGTCGGCTTCGTGCGCGGCGGCCTGGGCCAGGTGGCGATCACCGGCTCGATGTTCTTCGGCGGCATCAGCGGTTCCGCGGTGGCCGATACCGCCGCCACCGGGGCGATGATGATCCCCTCGATGAAGCAGCAGGGGTATTCCGCCCCCCACGCCACCGCCATCAACACGGTGTCGTCGGTGATCGGCATCATCATCCCGCCGTCGATCCCCCTGATCCTGTTCGGCATCGTCACCGAGACCTCGATCAGCCGGTTGTTCATCGCCGGCATCGTGCCGGGGCTGCTGATCGGCTTCGGCCTGATGGTCACCACCTTCATCATGGCCAGCATCGAGCACGCCGGGCAGACCCGGAAGTTCCGCCTCGACCTGCTCTGGCAGGCCTTCAAGGCGGCCTGGCTGGCGCTGGTGCTGCCGGTGATCGTGATCGGCGGCATCATCGGCGGCGTCTTCACCGCCACCGAGGCGGCGGTGGCCGCGCTGCTCTACTCGCTGGCCATCTCGCTGCTGGTCTACCGCGAGTTCGCCCTGCGCGACCTCTGGGGCATGCTCATCCGCACCGCCCGCCTGACCGGCATGGTGCTGCTGCTGCTGGCCTTCGCCACGGTGATCGCCTGGTTCCTGACCATCAACATGGTGCCCCAGACCCTGGTGCGCCAGGTGCAGGCAATCAGCCAGGACCCGTTCATGCTGCTGCTGATCGTCGCCGGCCTGCTGCTGCTGGTGGGCTTCGTGATGGACCTGACGCCGGCCATGGTGATCATGGCGCCCATGTTGACGCCGATCGTCACCTCGGTGGGGGTCGACCCGGCCTATTTCGGGGTGCTGATGGCCTTCATCCTCGGCATCGGCCTGCTGACGCCGCCGGTGGGCACCTGCCTCTACGTGGGTTGCGGGGTGGGCAAGGTCTCGATGGAGGCGCTGGTGCGCGCCATGCTGCCCTACTACGCGGCCCTGCTGGTGGTGCTGGTCATACTGATCGCCTTCCCGGGCATCGTCACCTGGCTGCCCGACCTCACCGCCGTCCGTGGAAACTGAGTTCGGCAACCGACCGACGGGAGGTCATGTGAAGGCTGCCACGTACCGCATTCTGGTGATGGGCGTGTCGGGCTCGGGGAAGTCCCACGTCGGCCGCCTGCTGGCCGGCCGGCTGGGCGTCGATTTCATCGATGGCGACGACCACCACTCACCGGCGAGCATCGACAAGATGGCCAACGGCATCCCCCTCGACGATGCGGATCGCGGCGAGTGGCTCGCGACCCTGGCGGGCTTCTTCGCCGACTACCGGCGCCGCGAGGCGTCGGTGGTGATCGCCTGCTCGGCGCTGAAGCGACGCTACCGGGACATCCTGCGCGGGGGCGACGGCGACCTCGCCATCCTGTTTCTCGAGGGCGATCGCGAACAGCTTCGCCAGCGGCTGGGCCGTCGGGAGGAGCACTTCTTCCGGGGTGACGCCATGCTCGACAGCCAGCTGGCGGACCTCGAGCCCCCGGGGGAGGATGAAGCCGTCATCGTGAACATCGGCCGGACACCGGAGCAGATCGTCGACACCTTCCTGGGGAGCCTGAAGGCACCCTGACGGGGAGACATGAAACGTTACGGAAAGTTGGCTATGGTAGGCGGCTTTCCAGACGCTTCTCCATCGAGCGGGACATCGGATACCGTGAAGAAGAGACGACCGACCCTCCAGGACATCGCCGACCGGGTGGGGGCGACGAAGATGACCGTCAGCCGCTGTCTGCGCAACCCCGAGTCGGTCTCCGAGGGGCTGCGGGAACGCATCTTCTCGGTCGCCGAGCAACTCGGCTACATTCCCAACCGGGCCCCCGACCTGCTGTCCAAGGCCTCCAGCCGTTCGATCGGGGTGCTGGTGCCCTCCCTGACCAACCAGGTGTTCGCCGATGTCATCATGGGCATCGAGTCGGTGACCGAGCCGGCCGGCTACCACCTCATGCTCACCCACTACGGCTACAGCCCGGAGATGGAGGAGCGCAGCCTGGCCTCGCTGCTCTCGTACAACGTCGACGGCATGATCCTCTCCGACAGCCACCACACCGCACGAAGCTGCCGCATGCTGGAGACGGCGGGGATTCCCTCGGTGGAAATCATGGACACCTACCTGCCGCCGATCCACCAGGCCGTCGGCTACGACAATGTCGCCGCCGCCCGCGACATGGTCGAGGAGATGATCCGCCACGGCCATCGCCGCATCCTCTACCTGGCGGTGCGCCTCGACGAACGCACCCGCCAGCGTGAACAGGGCTACCGCCAGGCCATGGAAGCCCATGGCCTGGCCCCCCTGACCCTGCAGCGGACCCAGCGCTCCTCCTACAGCGTGGGGGCCGCGCTGATGGCCGAGATCCTCGCCGAGCACCCCGAGACCGACGGCATCTTCTGCACCAACGACGACGTGGCCGTGGGGGCCTACTTCGAGTGCCTGCGGCGTGGCGTCGCGGTACCGGAGCAGCTGGCCATCGCCGGTTTCCATGGTCACGACGTGGGCCAGGTGATGTCGCAACGCCTGGCCAGCGTGGTCACCCCGCGCGAGGCGATCGGCGAGCGTGCCGCCCATGAACTGCTGGCGCGCATCCGTGGCGAGGGCGAGGGAGAGGGCATCATCGACCTGGGGTACCGCATCGAGGTCGGCGCCACGCTCTGATCACCCGTCGTCCGGCCCGGGCATGCTCGTCATGCCATTTCCGATTGGCGATATGCGTCCTGGCTATGAGCCGGCTAGCCTGATGCAATTAGCAACTGGCGCCCAACACGGTAGGCTATAGGCAGAGGCCGTCGGCGATTCCCCCTGGACGGGGCGTCGATGCCGGCCCGTTCGCGCTGCACCTGCCATCCAAGGAGTCACCCTATGTCGTTTGCTCGCCGTCTCTCGTCGCTGCTCGTCCTGACGGCGCTGGTGGGCCTGCTGGCCGTGCCGGCGTCGGCCGGGACCGCTCGCCTGCAGCTGGTGGCGACCACCGGCATGATCGCCGATACCCTGCGCGAGGTCGGCGGCGATCGGGTCGAGGTGCGCGGCCTGATGGGGGAGGGGGCCGACCCCCATCTCTATCGCCAGACCCGCAGTGACGTGACCGCCATGACGCGAGCCGATGCGGTGTTCTGGAACGGCCTCTTCCTGGAGGCCCAGCTGGAGGAGTTCCTCGGACGCCTGGGCCAGCGCAAGCCGGTGTTCGCCATGGGCGAGTCGGTGCCGGAGGAGGCGCGCCTGGCCGACGAGGAGTATCCCGACCAGCCCGACCCTCATGTGTGGATGGACCCCGGCCGCTGGCGGCATGTGGTGCTGGGCATCCGCGATGCCCTGAGCGAGCTCGACCCCGAGCATGCCGAGGCCTTCGCCGAGCGTGCCGACGACTACCTGGAGGAGCTCGAGGCGCTGGACGCCTATGCCCGCGAGGTGCTCGCCAGCGTGCCCGAGGCATCGCGGGTCCTGGTGACGGCCCATGACGCCTTCGGCTACTTCGGCGATGCCTACGGCTTCGAGGTGCTGGGCATCCAGGGCTTCTCCACCGAGAGCGAGGCCGGCCTGGCCCGCATCGAGTCGATGGTGAACCTGCTGGTGGAGCGGGGGATCGAGGCCATCTTCATCGAAACCTCGGTGTCGGACCGCAATATCCGGGCGCTGATCGAGGGGGCCGCGGCCAAGGGGCACGAGGTGCGCATCGGTGGTGAGCTCTTCTCCGATGCCATGGGGCCCCGGGGCACCTACGAGGGCACCTGGCTGGGCATGATCGACCACAATGTCACCCTGATCACCCGTTCGCTGGGTGGCGAGGTGCCCGACGGCGGGCGCCTGGGCCGCCTCGCCTCGACCGAGGAGGAAACATGAACCGCGCGTCGAGGATCAGCGAGGAGGTCGCGGCGAGCCCGCTGGCGGTGCATGGCCTGACGGTGAGCTATGACCGGCGGCCGGTGGTCTACTCGGTGGACTTCGTCACGCCGCCGGGCAGCATGACCGCCATCGTCGGCCCCAACGGTGCCGGCAAGTCGACCCTGCTCAAGGCGGCGATGGGCATCACCCGGCGACTCACCGGCGACGTGAGGGTGTTCGGCCGGCCCATCGAGCAGATGTCGCGGCACATCGCCTACGTACCCCAGCGCAACAGCATCGACTGGGACTTTCCCGCCACGGTGATCGACGTGGTTACCATGGGGCTGTTCCGCAACCTGCGCTGGTGGCAGTTCACCCGCCGGCACCATCGCGAGCAGGCCATGGAAAGCCTGGCCCGGGTGGGCATGGAGGCCTTCGCCGACCGGCAGATCGGCCAGCTCTCGGGCGGCCAGCAGCAGCGGGTGTTCCTGGCCCGGGCGCTGACCCAGCAGGCCGAGCTGACCATCCTCGACGAGCCCTTCGCTGGCGTGGATGCGGCCACCGAGAAGGCCATCGTGGAGGTGATGAAACGGATGCGCGAGGAGGGCAGGACCCTGCTCTGCGTGCACCATGACCTGGCCACGGTGCGCGACTACTTCGATCACGTGCTGCTGCTCAACGTGCGCCGCATCGCCGCCGGCCCCGTCGAGGAGGTGTTCACCGAGAGCAACCTCCAGGCGACCTACGGCGGGCGCCTGAGCCCCGTCCAGCTGGCACGGCTGGTCGGGGAGCCCGTCCCCGCGACCCAACGGAGCGAATGATGGAGACCTGGTGGTACGCCCTGACCTTCTCGCTGGGCTACAACACCAGCCTGGTGACCCTCGGCAGCATGCTGCTCGGCGCCGGCGGGGGCATGATCGGCAGCTTCGTGCTGCTGCGCAAGCGTTCGCTGGTCAGCGATGCGATCAGCCACTCGACCCTGCCGGGGCTGGCCCTGGCCTTCATCCTCGTCGGCCTGTGGCAGGGCGACGGGCGCTGGCTGCCGGGGCTGCTGGTGGGCGCCGCCCTGAGTGCCGCCGTGGGCCTCTGGGCGGTGCAGGCGATCAGCACGCGCACCCGGCTGGGCGAGGATGCCGCCATCGGCGCGGTACTCTCGTCGTTCTTCGCCTTCGGGGTGGTGCTGATCACCGTCATCCAGTCGATGCAGGTCTCCGGCCAGGCGGGCCTGACCGGCTACCTGGTGGGGGCCACCGCCGGCATGCTGGCCTCCGAGGCGCAACTGATCGCGCTCTGCGCCCTGGGGTTGCTGGTGGCGATCTTCGTGCTGCGTCGCGAATTCCTGCTGGTCTGCTTCGATCCCGACTTCGCCCGGACCCAGGGGGTGAGCACCTGGCGGGTCGACCTGCTGATGCTGATGCTGCTGATGGCGGTGGTGGTGATCGGGCTCAAGGTCACCGGGCTGATCCTGATCGTGGCGCTGACCATCATCCCGCCGGTCACGGCCCGCTTCTGGACCGACCGGCCCCTGCGCATGGTGGCGCTGGCGGCCCTGCTGGGGGCGGCGGCGGGCTACCTCGGAGTCACGCTCTCCAGTGTCCGCGAGGGGTTGCCCACCGGTCCCCTGATCGTGCTGGCCGCCTTCGCGCTGTTCATGGCCTCCTTCCTGTTCTCGCCGTGGCGCGGGGTGCTCGCGACCCTGCTGGCCTACCAGCGCTTCCGCCGCCGGGTCCACCTGCGCCAGGGCCTGCTCGCGTTGGCCCGGGAGGAGTCGATCTTCGACAACCTGACCCTGAAGCTGCTGCGGCGCCAGGGGTACATCCGCCGCGACGGCGTGCCGACCCCTCCGGGGCGCGCCGCCGCACGCGATGCCGAGCACGAGGAGCGGCTCTGGGCGCTCTACCGTGAGCGCCATCCGGACGATGCCCTGCAGCAGGAGCACTCCGGCCTGACGCCGATCGCCCGGGTGCTCTCGCCGGACGCGATCATGGCCCTGGAGGCCCAGCTTCTGCCTCGCCGGGAGGGCGGCCGATGAGCGACTTCATGATGTTCAGCCTGGTGCCGCTGACGGTGGCGGTGATCATCGGCATGACCTGCGCGCTGCTGGGCAACTTCCTGGTGCTGCGTCGCCAGAGCCTGATCGGCGATGCCATCAGCCATGTGGCGCTGCCCGGCATCGTGGTCAGCTTCCTGCTCACCGGCATGCTCGCCTCCACGGCGATGATGCTGGGGGCCGGTGTCTCGGCACTGGTCACGGTGGCGATGATCGAGCTGATTCGCCGCCTCGGCCGGGTGGAGATCAGCGCGGCCATGGGGGTGACCTTCACCAGCCTGTTCGCGCTGGGCGTGCTGCTGCTGGAGTGGCACCAGGCCAGCGGGGTGCACCTGGACGTGGAGCATGCCCTCTACGGCAACCTGGAGAGCCTGATCTGGTTCGATGGCACCGGGCCGGCCGCGCTGTTCGACCCCACGGCCCTGGCGGACCTGCCGCCGCAGCTGGCCCGGGTCGCCTGGGTGGCGCTGGCGGTGATGGCCTTCGTGGCGGTGTTTCGCCGTCACCTGGTACTCGGCAGCTTCGACCCGGACTTCGCCGCCAGCGTCAGGGCGCATCCCGTGGTGGTCGACCTGCTGCTGGTGACCATGGTGGCGGTGGCGGCCATCGCCGCCTTCGAGGCGGTGGGCTCGATCATCGTCATCGCGATGTTCATCTGCCCGGCTGCCGCGGCGCGGCTGATGACCAATCGGCTGGGTGCCCAGATCGCCTGGAGCCAGCTCTTCGCCGTGGTCTCGGCGGTGCTGGGCTACCTGCTGGCGGGCCACGGCCTCGGCTGGCTGGGCTTCGATGCCTCGGTGAGCGCCGCCGGCACGATCGCCACCCTGGCCGGGCTGATCCTGCTGCTGGCCTGCCTGTTCGGGCCCCAGCGACAGCGCAGGGGGGCCGTGACGGAGTCGGGGTGACGGTGCAGGCTACAGGTGGTCGCGCAACTCCTCGCGACCGATGTTGCCCCCCGTGATCACCACCATGACATCGCCCTCGGGTGGCAGGGGCGCGATGCCCTCCAGCAGGGCGGCGGCGGCCACCACGGCCCCGGGTTCGACGACCAGCTTGGCCCGGTAGAGCAGGTGATGCATGGCGGCATGGATGGCGGCCTCGTCGACCTGCAGGAGGGTGTCGACATGGCGGCGACACAGCGGGTAGGTGTGCTCGCCGACGGTGGCGGCGGCCAGGCTCTTGGCGCAGGTGCTGACGCGCGCGAGCTTCGCCGGGCCTCCCCGGGCCCAGGCATGGGCCATGCTCGCCGCGCCCGCGGGCTCCACGCCGATCAACGACATCTCGGGGCGCAGGGCGTCCACCGCCACCCCGATCCCCGAGATCAGCCCGCCGCCGCCGATGGGGCACAGCAGGGCCGTGGCCTCGGGGGCCTGTTCCAGGAGTTCCAGCGCCACCGTTCCCTGGCCGGCGATGATGCGCTCGTCGTCGTAGGGGTGGACCAGGGTGAGGCCCCGTTCCGCGACCAGCGCGTGCATCCGTGACCAGGCGTCGTTGATGTCGCCGTGGAGGATCACCTCGGCGCCCAGCGCCCGGCTGCCTTCCACCTTGAAGGGGCTGGCGTTCTCCGGCATCACGATGGTCACCGCCACGCCGGCCTGGCGCGCCGCCCAGGCCAGGCCGAGGGCATGGTTGCCGGCGGAAACCGCCCCCAGCCCGCCGGCCAGTTCCTCCCCCGAGGCCGTGGCCAGCCAGTTCAGCGCGCCCCGGGCCTTGAAGGAGCCGGTGCACTGGAAGAGTTCGCCCTTCAGCCACACCCGGCGCGCCAGCCGGCGTGACAGCTCGTGGTCGAGGACCAGCGGGGTGGGCGTCAGGGTCGGCCGGAGCCGCTCCCGGGCCCGCCGGATGTCGTTCAGGTCGATCATCTCGTCTCGCCTCTGCATTGCCGCAAGGGCCCCCGGCACTGCCGGGGCCCGACGCACCTTCAGTGTAGCGATGCCCGGCGTCACGGCCGGCAGACGAAGTAGTCGTTCTGGATGTCGTGCTCCAGCTGGTGGACCCGGATGTCCCGGAAGCCCGCCTCCTGCAGGTATTCCAGCGCCCGCTCGCGCCCCCACATGGTGCCCAGCCCCTCGCCGCCCTGGGCCAGCGACACGGTCATGCAGTGGCTGACCGAGACGGCGTAGAGCATGGCGCCCAGGGGGTGCTCGCGGTCGCGATGGTGGTGGCTCGAGGCGTGGATGTCCTGCACCAGGTAGACGCCGTCATCGGTCAGGGTGCGGTGGATGCCCGCCAGCAGCCGGCGCGGTTGGGCCTGGTCGTGGATGCCGTCGAAGGTGGTGACCAGCTCGAAGGCGCCCGGCTCGGCGGTGGCGTCGAAGTCGCTCAGGTCGCGGACCTCGAAGGTCAGGTTGTCGAGCCCGGCCCGCTCCGCTGCCTGGCGGGCCCAGGTGATCGCCTCCGCGGAGAGGTCGTAGCCGACGAACCGGCTGGCGGGGAAGCGCTCGGCCATGCTGAGCAGCGCCCGGCCGCGTCCGCAGGCACAGTCCAGCACGCGGATCCCGTCCTCCAGGCGCTCGATCAACCCGGGTGCCAGCGGCAGGATGGCGTCGAACAGCGCCGGCAGCACCGTCTGGCCGCTGTCGCTGGCCATCACCTCCTGGAAGCGCGGGTAGCGCGAGTAGGGCACGCCGCCGCCCTCGCGGAAGCAGCGCACCACGTCATCCTCGACGCCGCCCAGCAGCGAGATGAACTGGGAGTAGATAGCCAGGTTGGCCGGCCCCGCGTCGGTGAGCAGCTCGGCGCGCTCGTCCGGCAGCCAGTAGGTGGCCGTTTCCGGTTCGGTCTCGACCACTTCCGCCGCGACCATGCCGCCGAGCCACTCGCGCACGTAGCGCTCCTGCAGGCCGCTGCGCTCCGCCAGGGCCTGGCTGGTCAGCGGCGGCTGCCCGGCGAGCGCCTCGAACAGGCCGGTACGGTGGCCGATGGAGGTCAACAGCAGCATGCCGCTCTGGTTGAGGGCTTGCACGAGGCGTGACTCGAACGAGGCCTGGTCGGGTGTCGTGATGGCGATATCGCACATGGTCATTGCTCCTCTTGTCGTTGTGGAATGGCAACGCATCGCAGGAGCACGATACGCCCGCTGCCGGGACGGCACCTGGGCGTATCGGGACGCAAACCGGGGATATCTGCCATGCGCCTGAAGCCGGGGGCCGCCTCGCGGCAAGGAGCCGCGGTGGCAGCGCCGGGCCCGATCATGGAAGATGAGCCGACCGGCGAGGCGGGACGCCGCGCCGGGTTCCCGCGGATGAAGGAAACAGGCGATGCCGCTGCTGCCCCTTTTCGTGCTGGTGCCGGTGCTTGCCCTGCTGGGGCTGCTGGTCCTCGTGGCGCTCGACCGCCGGGCGGAGCGGCGGGAATGGGCCCGCCTGGCCGCTCGGCAGCCGGCCGATCCGGAGCCCTTCTCGGAGGACATGCTCGATGGTCTGCCCGAGCCGGCCCGGCGCTACTTCCACTTCGTGATTCGCCCCGGCACGCCGCTGTTGCCGGTGGCCGAGATCCGCATGCGCGGACGCTTCGGCCTGGGCTCCCGGGCCGAACCTCGCTACCAGGCCATGGAGGCGCGCCAGATCCTGGCCGCGCCCCACGGCTTCCTCTGGGCGATGCGCACGCGCAGCGGCCTGCCGCTCTCCGGCTCGGACTCGTGCCGCTGGACCCGCTTCCGCCTGCTGGGGCTGCTCCCGGTGGCTCGCCTGGGCGGTGACGCGGACCATGCGCTGGCCGCGTACGGTCGCCAGGTGGCCGAGGCGCTGTTCTGGACGCCGGCGGCACTGCTGCCCGGGCCGGGCGTCGTCTGGCAGGCGGTGGACGGGGAGACGGCCCGGGTCACGGTGACCCGGGGAGCGCTCTCCCAGGCGGTGGACGTCAGCGTCGATGCCGAGGGATGCCCGGTGCGGGTCGTCTTCTCCCGCTGGAGCAACGCCAATCCGCAGAGGGTCTATCGCCGCCAGCCCTTCGGCGGCGTGCTCTCGGATTTCCGGGAGGTCGGCGGCTATCGGCTGCCATTTCGGGTGGAGGCGGGCAACCAGTTCGGCACCCCGGACTACTTCCCGTTCTTCCTGGCCGAGGTCACCGAGATTCGTTTCCCGGGGGGCGCTCCCTGAGCCGGGTGTCGCTGGCCGCTACAGGGTCTGCCAGGGCAGGGACGGGGGCTCGCGCAGCGCCTCGACGATGATGTCCAGGGCCCGCGCCAGGGCCTCGCGGGAAGGCGCGGCGCTGAGGCACAGGCGCAGCGCCTGGGGGGCGGCCTCGCTGCCCACGCAGAAGGGTTCGGCGCTGCTCGCCCGCACGCCACGCCGTTCCAGCACCGTCAGCAGCTCGGCGGCGCGCAGGCCGTTGGGCAGGGGCAGCCAGAGGTTGCTGGCGTGGGGCCGGCCCCGGGGCGCGAAGGCCGCCAGGCGCTCCCGGGCCAGCCGCTGACGCTCGCCCAGCTCCTCGGTCTGCCAGGCCAGCAGCCGATCGCCCTCGTCGCTGGCCACCCACCGACACACCGCCTCCACCATCAGCGGCGACACCATCCAGCTCTGGGCGCGCAGGGCGGCGCCGATCCGGTCCTGGAGCGGCGGCGGCACCACCAGGGTGCCGATGCGCAAGCCGCCGGCCAGCACCTTGGAGGTACTGAAGATGAACAGGGTGCGCTCCGGGGCCAGATGATGCAGCGGCGTGCCGCGTTCGGCCTCCGGCAGGTACTGGACACCGTCCTCGAGGAGCCACAGGTCGTGGCGGCGGGCCAGGGCGGCGAGACGCTCGCGCTCGGCCTCGCCCAGGCAGGCCCCGGTGGGGTTGTTCTGGTCCGGGGTGACATACACCAGGCGCGGGGGCTGCTGGGCGCAGAGCCGCTCCAGGGCGTCGAGGTCCATGCCCGACTCGGTGAGCGGCATGCCGAGCAGCTTGAGGTGGGCCTGGCGGGCGGCGCCGATCAGCCCGGGGTAGGTGAGGGCGTCGGCGGCGATGCGCTCGCCGGGCCGGGTCAGGGCCTGCAGTGCCAGGCTGATGCCGTGCTGCCCGCCCTGGGTGACCAGCAGCGAGTCCGGCTCCGTGGGCATGCCCAGGCGCGCCATCCAGGCGGCCAGCTGCTCGCGGTGGGCCGGGACCCCGCGGTCGGGCTGGTACGCCACGGCGCGTTGCAGCAGTTCGGGGTTCTCGGCGATGCCGCGCAGCGCCCGGCCGAGGCTCTCGGCGCGCAGCGGGTGGGGCGGCGGCAGGCTCAGGCTGAGGTCGATCACGCCGTCCTCGGCCCGGCGCGCGGCCAGGAACTCGGGCGGCTTGCCCGCCCGGTCGTCGCGCACATAGGTACCGCTGCCGACCCGGGCCTCCACCCAGCCCTGGCGTTCCGCCTCGGCGTAGCCGCGGGTCACGGTGCCCACGGTCACCCCCAGTGCGTCGGCCAGGCGCCGCTGGGGCGGCAGTCGCTCGCCCGGCCGGAGCTCGCCCTCGACCACGGCGGCGGCGATGGCCTCGGCGATGCCGCGGTAGCGGGGCCCGTCGTGGTCGAGTCGGGGAAGCCAGATTGTCATGGTGACAATAAAACCTTTGACGGTGAAATTGCGGGGATTATGCTGGGAATTGTAGTCATTGAAACCCAGATAATCCAATATTGTATGGATGCAATTTCATGGAAACCCTGGCATTCCTCGGGCCGGCGGCCCTCTACATGATCTCGATGACCATCACGCCCGGTCCCAACAACGTGATGCTCACCGCGTCGGGGGCCAACTACGGCTTCCTGCGCACCCTGCCGCACATCTTCGGCATCCTGGGGGGCTGCTTTCTGCTCTTCGCCGGCATCGCCCTGGGGCTGGGCCTGGTCTTCGAGCGCTATCCGCTGGTCCAGACCCTGCTGCGCCTGGTCGGCAGTGCCTATCTGCTCTATCTCGCCTGGCGCATCGCCACCGCACCGCCGCCGGACCTGCGCCAGGCGGAGGAAGGGCGCCCGCTCGGCTTCTGGCAGGCGGCCGCCTTCCAGTTCGCCAACCCCAAGGCGTGGGTGATGGGGCTGGCGCTCATGGCGGGCTTCCTGCCGGAAGGTGGCGATACGGTGATGAACGCGCTGCTGCTCGCCGGTTTCGCCGAGCTGGTGGGGTTGCCGTGCATCGCCCTGTGGGCGGGCTTCGGCACCGCCATCGGTCGCTGGCTCGACACCCCCCGCGCCTGGCGGCTGTTCAATGCCACCATGGGCGCGCTGACCGCGGCCTGTGTGGTATTCATACTGGGTTGATCGTCCCCGCCACGGAGCCGCCCATGCCCGAGCCCACGGAATTCCTCCCCGCGCACCCCGACTACCGCCAGGAGGTGGAGCGCATCCTCACCGCCGCGCCCTTCATTCGGGCGCTGGGGCTTGAACCCCGGGAGATCGCTCCCGGCTACTGCGCCACGCGCCTGGGCGTGCGGGAGGACCACCAGCAGCAGGATGGTTTCGTCCACGCCGGCGTGCAGGCGGCCATCGCCGATCACACCGCGGGGGCGGCGGGCGCCACCCTGATTCCGCCAGGGGCCAATGTCCTGACCGCGGAATTCAAGATCAACCTGTTGCGCTCCGCCCGGGTGAAGGAGCTCCGCTGTGTCGCTCGGGTGCTCAAGCCCGGCCGTACCCTGATCGTCGTGGAGTCCGAGGTGCTGGCCGACGGTGACGCGCCGGTGCTGCTGGCCAAGGCCACGGTGACCCTGGCGGTGGTGATGCCGCGGGGATAGGGGGGCACTGTGGTGTCCCGTGCGGGTTGGGGGACGGTGGCGTTTCTGCCACGCGGGCGGCTCAGGCCGATACCCGCTTGGGCTCGTCGGCGAATACGCTCAGCCCCAGCCAGGTCTGCATGCTGCCCTGCAGCTGGCGCGATCCGGTCAGCCGGAGCTTGCCGGCGTCGAGGGCTTCCTGAACCGTCATCAGGCCCATCCAGATAGCGGTCATGCTGCGCAGGTCGCTGACGACGTAGAGATCGACATCGTAACCGGGCGCCTTCCTGCAAAGGTCGACGACGCCACCCTCGCCCGACTTGTCGATGACCACCCACCATTTCGCCCGGCCACGGGTCACATCCTGGTACAGAAACTGAATCGTGACGCGGTGGGGAGGCAGCGGGTCAGGGTTCAGGTTGCGGCGCATGTCCCACATCAGCAGCGACGGGTCCAGGTTCTTCATGGAGAGTTGCGCTTCCAGCCAGCGCTGCCCCCAGGCGCCCATCGCCATGATCACGGGGCGTAGCTCCTCGTCGGCCACCGCCAGCGCGTTGATGCTCGACCTCTCGCTGATGCGTGGGGTCTGGGTCGACCGCGAGCGCCGGGTCGCCCATGCCCAGGCGGGCTGCGTGCTCGGGGATGTGGATCGCGAGACCCAGGTCCACGGCCTGGCCACCGTGCTGGGTTTCATCTCGACCACCGGTATCGCCGGGCTCACCCTGGGGGGTGGCTTCGGCTACCTGACCCGGCGCTGGGGCTATACCACCGACAATCTGCTGGGGATGGACGTGGTGACCGCCGATGGCCAGCTGGTCCACGCCAGTGACGACGAGAATCCCGACCTGTTCTGGGGGCTGCGCGGCGGTGGCGGCAACTTCGGCGTGGTGACCGGCTTCGACTACCGGTTGTACCCCGTCGGGCCGGAAATCGTGGGGGGCTTGGTGGCCTGGCCTGCCAGCGAGGCGCCTGCGGTGCTCGAGCACTATCGTCGCCTCGCCGAGATCAAGCAGCGCTGGGATCCGGACAACCGCTTCCGGGTCAATCGCAACATTCCACCCATCCGGACAGCGCATGGGCAGGGCAATGCCTAGCGATGCCTCCCTTGCCCGCCCTCCTGAAGGCCGCCCTCGGGGCCTTCCCCGAGGGCGGCGATCCCTGGATCCGGCGTCGCCTTGACAGCGTACGGTGTCGTCCTATCTTGTGAATAGACCGGTCAGTCTGGTCTATTGCGTCAACACACCCTGCGCTGGTGGAGGTGCAACATGAACATGACAACGGAGTCTAGCTATCGTCTTGAAGGCACCATGCTGGAAATCTGCTCCTGTGCGGTTTCCTGCCCCTGTTTCATCGGCGAGGACCCTGACGGCGACGAATGCTTCGGGGTGATCGCCTTCCACCTGGAGAAGGGCGAGGCCCGGGGCGTCGACGTCTCCGGCCTGACCCTGGTGAACGTCGCCCATATCCCCGGCAATGCCCTGGCCGGGGGCTGGCGCTCGGTGCTGCTGGTGGACAGCAATGCCCGGGACGACCAGTACGAGGCCCTGCTGGATGCCTTCGGCGGCAAGCTGGGCGGGCCGCTGGCCGACCTGGCGAGCCTGGTCGGCGAAGTCGTCGCCGTCGAGCGGGTGCCGATCTTCCACGAGGCCCGGCAGGCCGAGGGGCGACTGGAGGCCGAGGGCATGCTCGAGGCGGCCTTCTCGCCCATCCAGTCCTCGCCGGACGGGACCACCGCGACGCTGCACGACAGCGCCTTCACCACGGTGAAGGGGGCACCGGCCTATCTCGGCAAGTCGCGGCGCTACCGGGTGACCCTGCCCCAGCACGGCATGGACTGGTCCTTCGACGGCCACAACACCATCCAGACCGCCTGGATGATGGAGCACCAGCCATGAGTGCCATCGCCGTAGCGCGCCCCGCCTGGCGGCGCGCTCCGCTCCTCATGGCGGCCATCCTCCTGGCCTGGGGGCTGGCCATCGGTGCCGAACTGACCGGCCAGGCGCAGTGGGTCCATCATCATCGGCTGGTGGTCGATGGCGTCACGGTCTGGGCCAGCCTGGCGCTGTTCCTGGTGGCCTGGCAGGTCCACATTGCCGCCATGATGCTGCCCACCACGCTGCCCATGGTCGACCTCTTCCATCGGGTGGCCGCGGGGCAGCGGCATCCCGGGCTGGCCCGCATCAGCTTCCTGGGCGGCTACCTGGCGATCTGGACCCTGTTCGGCATCGCCGCGCTGCTCGGCAATGCGCTGCTGGGCCAGGCGTCCCAGCACTGGCCGTGGCTGCTGCAGCGGCCCGAATGGCTGGCCGGCGCCGTGCTCGTGCTCGCCGGCGCCTTCCAGTTCTCCTCGCTCAAGGAGCGCTGCCTGGACAAGTGTCGCCAGCCGCGCTCCTTCCTGCTCAACCACTACCGCCAGGGCATGACCGGCGGCTTCGCCCTGGGAGTGCGGCACGGGGCATTCTGTCTCGGCTGCTGCTGGGCGCTGATGCTGGTGATGTTCGTGGTGGGGATCGCCAACCTGGCCTGGATGGCGCCGCTCGCGGCATTGATGCTCGTGGAGAAGGTCACACGTCATGGCCGGCGCATCGTGCGCCCCACGGGGGCCGTGCTGATCCTGGCGGGGCTGCTGGTGATGGCCGGGCCGGCGTGGCTGCCGACCCTGGTGCCGATGCACGCCATGCATTGAGGAGCGCAGGTTCACCCCGACGGCGGCGTGGCGAGGGCTCGCCACGCCGCTGGCGAACGGCCTTCCGCGTCGCTGCCATCACCTCCCGGCGCCCGCTGCTGCCCACCGTCGGCCCCGCCTCGCGAAGGGCCTCGACGCGCGGGGCGATTCCTGACGAAATATTCCCCTCCGGTGTCGATTTCCATGATCGCCGCACGACTCCAGGTAGGCCCCGTTCCAAGAGGTCGGCCCGGCGTGACGGGCCGATGAACGAAAAGGAGAGCACCGCATGAAGTACGTCGCACTGGTCTACTACCCGGAGAGCATCACCGAGGCGATGAGCGAACAGGAGTGGCACGACCTCAACCAGGAGTGCCTGTCCGGCGTGGAGCGCCTGGCGGACAACGGCCACTACCTGGCGGGCCAGGCCCTGCAGACGGTGGATACCGCCACCCGCGTGCGGGTGCGCGACGGCGAGGTGTTGATCGCCGATGGCCCCTTCGCCGAGACCAAGGAGCAGCTGGCCGGCTTCTACCTGCTCGACGCCCGGGACCGGGACGAGGCCCTGCAACTGGCCAGCCGGATACCGCCCGCCCGATTCGGCACCATCGAGGTGCGTCCGGTGCGGGAACTGCCACCCCGAGACACGGGAGACAAGTCATGACCTACGTCGATGGTTTCGTTGCCGCGGTACCCACCGCCAACCGCGAGCAGTACCTCCAGCACGCCCGCGATGCCGCGGTGGTGTTCAAGGAGCACGGCGCCCTGCAACTGGTGGAGTGCTGGGGCGACGACGTGCCCCAGGGCAAGCTCACCTCCTTTCCCATGGCGGTGAAGTGCCAGCCGGACGAGACCGTGATCTTCTCCTGGATCACCTGGCCCTCCCGCGAGGTGCGCGACCGGGGCATGGCCAGGGTCATGGAGGACCCGCGCCTGCAGCCCGACGCCAACCCCATGCCCTTCGACGGCCAGCGGCTGATCTACGGCGGCTTCGCGGTCGTCGTGGACGAGTAGCCGCCCGGGCCCGGTGCCGAACCGCAGCCTCGCGAAGCCATCACGGCGTGGCACCCGTCGTGATCCCGATGGAGAAATCACATGACAACGCCAGCAAGGAACACCATTTGCCTCTGGTACGACGGCGGCGCCGAAGAGGCGGCACGCTTCTACGCCGATACCTTTCCCGATTCGTCCGTCGGAGCCGTGCTCCGCGCACCGGGCGACTTTCCGACCGGCCAGGAGGGGGACGTATTGACCGTCGAGTTCACCGTGCTGGGGATTCCCTGCCTCGGACTCAACGGCGGGCCTGCGTTCACCCACAACGAGGCGTTCTCGTTTCAGGTCGCCACCACCGACCAGGACGAGACGGATCGCTACTGGAACGCGATCGTCGGCAACGGCGGAGAGGAGAGCGCCTGTGGCTGGTGCAGGGACAAGTGGGGCGTGTCCTGGCAGATAACGCCGATCGCCCTGACAAGGGCGATTGCCCATCCCGATCCCGCCGTCGCCAGGCGGGCCTTCGATGCGATGATGCAGATGAGGAAGATCGACATCGCGGCGATCGAGGCGGCGGTTCGCGGCTGAGAGGCGATCGACAAGGCGCGGCGGAGGGCCTGGGTCGGCCGGCGGGCAAGCTCGGGGGCGATAGGCGACACTGGTCGTGTAGGGGCGGAATCGCGAGGGCCGATGACGATGGCCGACACACGACCTCCGGGGCAGGCCGCCTTCCGGCGGAAAGCCTGGGCGGATGCCTATGCCGAGCTGACCAGTGCCGCTCGGGGGACCGCGCTGGCGCTGGACGATCTCGAGCGACTCGCCATCGCCGCCTACCTGGTAGGCAAGGACGACGAGAGTCACGACCTCTGGGCCCGGACGTATCAGCAGGCACTGGCGGCGGGCGATCTGGCGCGTGCCGCCCGGTGCGCGTTCTGGTCGGGTTTCGGGCTGCTCATGGGCGGCGAGAGGGCGCGGGGCGGCGCCTGGGTCGCGCGTGCCCGGCACCTCGTCGACGAGGAGGGGCTCGACTGCGTGGAAGCCGGCTATGTGGTGCTGCCTGCCGCGCTCCAGCGCCTGGGAGGGGGCGACCCCGCCGGGGCGCACGCCCTCTTTCGCCAGGCGGGTGAGCGCGGTCGCCGCTTCGGGGATGCCAACCTGGTGGCCATGGCCTGCCTCGGTCAGGGCCAGGCCCTGATCGGGGAGGGCAGGATCGGCGAGGGAGCAGCCCTGCTGGACGAGGCCATGCTGGCGATAGAGGCCGGTGAGCTCTCGCCCCTGGCCGCGGGGATCGTCTACTGCGGGGTGATCGAGACGTGCCAGCAGATCTTCGACCTGGGCCGGGCCCAGGAGTGGACAACGGCGCTCAGCCGCTGGTGTGACGCCCAGCCGGACCTGGTCCCGTATCGCGGGCGCTGCCTGGTGCACCGGGCCGAGCTCATGGCGCTGCATGGCACCTGGCCACAGGCCCTGCAGGAGGCGCAGAGCGCCTGTCGCCACCTGCGTGATCGGCCCGGCGAGGCCGCCACCGGCGCGGCCTACTACCTGTGCGGCGAGCTCCATCGCCTGCGGGGCGAGTGGGGCGAGGCCGAGCGGGCCTACGCCCAGGCCAGCCGCTGGGGACATGCGCTCCAGCCCGGCCTGGCCCTGCTGCGACTCGCCCAGGGCAAGGTGGCTGCCGCCGAGACGGCGATTCGGCGCATCCTCGACGAGGCCGGGGAGGCGCCGGCCCGCATCGCCGTCCTGCCCGCCTACGTCGAGATCATGCTGGCCGTGGAGGACGGGCCAGCGGCCCGGGGCGGTGCCGAGGAACTCGCCCGGATCGCCGAGACCCTGGACGCGCCCTTCCCGCGGGCCCTGGCGGCGGGTGCCCGGGGCGCGACCCGGCTGGCCGAGGGCGATCCGCGGGCGGCGCTGGGGCCCCTGCGTGAGGCGTGCCGGACGTGGGAGGAGCTGGACGTCCCCTATGAGCTGGCCCGCACCCGGGCGCACATCGGGCGTGCCTGCCGGCAGCTTGGCGATGCCGACAGCGCCCGGATGGAGTTCGACACGGCGCAGTGGCTTCTCGAGCGGCTGGGCGCCGCACCGGAGCTGGCGCGCCTGCAGGCCATCGCCTCGGGCGACTCGGCTCGCCATCGCCACGGCCTGACACCGCGTGAGCTCCAGGTGCTGCGCCAGGTGGCCGCCGGCAAGACCAACAAGGCCATCGCTCGCGAGCTCCACGTCAGCGAGCGGACCGTCGACCGCCATGTGGCCAACCTCCTCGCCAAGCTCAACGTGCCGTCACGAACGGCTGCCACGGCCTACGCCTGCCGGCATGACCTCCTGTAGGGCGTCCCCCTCGTTCCCGCGATGCCTGGCGGAGATTACCCAGTGGCCGCGCGCGACGAATTGGGTAGCTTCGCCGAAGCGGCGCCCGCCCGCCTGACCCACTCTCGAGGTGTGGCGATGATCCGAACGAGGGGAGGGACGGTCATGACGCTCAGCGACAGCACCATGCGGCAGTTCCAGGAGAGGCTGCGGGGGCCGCTCATCCTGCCGGCTCAGGCAGGCTATGACGAGGCCCGCCGCGTGTTCAACGGCCTGATCGACCGACGCCCGGCCATGATCGTGCGCTGTGCCGGGGTGGCCGACGTGATGGCGTCGGTCATCTTCGCGCGGGAGGCCGACCTGCCGATCGCCGTGCGCGGCGGCGGCCACAGCGTGGTGGGCAGCGCCGTCTGTGACGATGGCCTGGTGCTCGACCTGTCGTCGATGCGCAGCGTGTGGGTCGATCCGCGGCAACGCCTGGCGCGTGCCGAGGGCGGCGCCACCTGGGGGGACTTCGATCACGAGACCCAGGCCTTCGGCCTGGCGACCACCGGCGGCATCGTGCCCTCGACCGGCATCGCCGGGCTCACCCTGGGCGGCGGGATCGGCTACCTCAACCGCAAGCACGGCCTGGCCTGCGACAACCTGGTGTCGGCCGATGTGGTGACCGCGGAGGGGCGCCGGGTGACGGCCAGTGCCGACGAGCACCCGGACCTGTTCTGGGGGCTGCGCGGGGGAGGCGGCAACTTCGGCGTGGTGACCTCCTTCGAGTACCGGCTGCACCCGGTGGGGCCGGTGCTGGGTGGCGAGATCGTCTATCCCCTCGAGCGTGCCGGGGAGGTCCTGCGCTTCTATCGCGACTGGTCCAGCGACGCCCCCGAGGAGGTGCGGGCGGATGCCACCCTGGTGTCCGGGCCCAAGGGCCCCGTGTTGAATATCAAGGTGTGCTGTTGCGGGTCCCTCGAGGAGGGCGAGGCCGCGTTGCGGCCCCTGCGCACCTTCGGCGCTCCCGTGCTCGACAGCGTGGCGCCGGTCCCCTACGCCTGGGTGCAGAACCTGCTCACCGAGGTGTTCCAGCCCGGCCGGCGGCACTACTGGAAGGCCGGCTTCCTGCACGCCTTCAGCGACGACGCCATCGACGCGCTCCTGGAGTTCTTCAGCGCCGACACGCCGGCGCCCTTTGCCGCCATCGCCATCGAATACCTGGGCGGGGCGATCAGCCGCGTGGACGCCCGGGACACCGCCTTCGCCCACCGGCAGGCGCAGCACAGCGTCCTGGTGCTGCGGATGTGGGACGATCCCGCGGAATCGGCAGCGAACATCGACTGGGGACGCCGTTGCTTCCACACCGTGGCGCCTTTCCTGGAGGAGGGCGCGTACGTCAATTACCTGGGCAACGAGGGCCAGGCGAGGGTCAGGACGGCCTATGGGGTCAACTACCCGCGGCTGGCCGCGCTGAAGCACGCCTTTGATCCGGACAACGTCTTCCGCTTCAACCAGAACATCGAGCCGGGCCACCCCACCCCGTGAGGTAGCCCGTTGTGCGCTTGTCGAGACGGTGCCGGAGACGGGGCGCCGGCCGGGAAGGGGTGCGCAGGGCGTCCCGGCGGTGCCATGGCGCTCAGCGCGACGCCCGGGCCTGCCCGGCGGCTACCGGCAGGATGCCCTGCTCCCGTGCCAGGGCACAGGCGGCCCGGGGGCCGGCCCACAGCGAGGGCAGCAGCACCAGCGAGACCGGAATCGCGGTGATCACGATGAACTGCTGCAGCGCACCGATCTGCCCCGCACCCATGTAGAGCAGGATGCCCGCCATCAGCGCCATGGCGATGCCCCAGAAGGCGCGCATCAGGCGACTCGGCGCGTCGTGGCCGGCGCACACCACGGCGATGGCGTAGCTCATCGAATCCCCGGTGGTGGCCACGAAGATGCTGGTCAGCAGCAGGATGGCCAGGGCCATCAGGGGCCCGCCCGGCAGCGCCTGGGCCACGGTGAGGGTCGCCACGTCGAACTGGAAGTTGTTGAGCGCCTCGCCGAGGTCGATCACCCCGGTCAGCTGGTAGTGGATGCCGGAGCCGCCCAGCAGGGTGAACCAGATGGCGGTGGCCACCGGGGCCATCACCGCCACGGCCAGGATCATCTCACGGATGGTGCGGCCCCGCGAGATGCGCGCCACGAAGATCGCCATCAGCGGCGCATAGCCGATGAACCAGGCGAAGAAGAACACCGTCCACCACTGCATCCACCAGGCCGGCGCCGTCTCGGCGGTCATGGTGGCCATGGCGAAGAACGACGACAGGTACTCGCCGAAGCCCTGGCCGAAGGCGTTGACCAGGAACAGGGTGGGCCCGGCCAGCAGGATCACCGCGGCGATGGCCAGCGCCAGGAAGACATTGAAGCGCGACAGGATCTGGATGCCCCGGTGGATGCCGGTCATCGCCGAGGTGACATAGACCCCTGCCAGCAGCACCAGGATGCCGAGCTGGGTGGCGTAGCCCTGGCCGACCCCGAACAGCTCGTGCAGGCCGAAGCTCACCTGGGTGGCGAGAAAGCCGATGGGGCCCACGGTGCCGGCGACCACCGCGATCACGCAGCAGGCATCCACCAGGCTGCCGAAGGCCCCCTTCATGATGCGCTCGCCGAACACCGGGAAGAGCAGGGTGCGCGGCTGCAGCGGCTGGCCCTTCACGTAGTGGGCATGGGCCAGCACGATGGCGGAGAGCGAGCCCAGCACCGCCCAGGCGAGAAAGCCCCAGTGCATGAACGACTGGGCCAGGGCGCCGGCCACGGCCTCGGCGGTGCCCGCCTCGGTGTCGAAGGCCGGCGGCGTCACCACGAAGTGGTAGATCGGCTCGCCCGCGGCGAAGAAGACCCCGCCCCCGGCCAGCAGGGTGCACATGATCATCGACAGCCACTTGAAGGTGCCGATCTGCGGGCTCTCGAGATTGCCGACTCGCGCCCCGGCGGCCGGCGAAATCGCCACGCCGATGGCGATCACGAAGGTCAGCAGCAGCAGGAGCTGGAAGTAGGTGCCCAGCGTGGCCGCCGTCCAGGCGAAGCCGGCGCCGATGCTGTCGGCCACCCGATCGATATCGAACAGCGACAGGCCGACGAAGGCGACGATGAAGCCGACCGTGAGCAGCAGCACGATGGGGTCGCCCAGGCGCGACAGCGCCGAGGCCCCGGCGGGGGAGGAAGTGCGATGGGATGACATGGAGACGCTCTAGTTGCGGAGGGTGTGTGCGCCGATGAGCCATGGCGCCGACTAGAGCGATAGTATTCTAACAACCTTAGACCTAAGTCTAAAGCGGGGCGTAAGGTCCTCTTCGAGAGCAGTGCGAACCTGCTCTGCCTGACCGAGCGCAGTGCCAGGCTGATGCCTGACGCTCCCCGAGGCCGCAACGAGGTGGTGACCTGGCGGCTTGCCGCGCTCAATTCGGTCGAGGCGGCCCGTCCCTCCTTCGTGAAGGCCATGCCGACCCGCTGGCACATCGTGCCGTGGCAGATGCGGACCGTCAGCGATGATAGAGGCGGTCGCTCTGATGCGGCTTCGGCGATATCCCCGTGCCCTTGCACGTGGCACTGATCGACGAGTGCCGCTCTTGCAGGGCCTTCCCTGCGGAAACAAGCCGTGGTTTTCCACGGCTTGTTTCCGCTCGGGGGTGATGGAAAGGCGCCGGCTGACTTCGGCTCACTCGTTCCTTCCTTGCGGTGGCTGAGGGGCTAGATCTTTCCCATCAACAACAGGACGAGCAGGATGATCAGTACCAGGCCCAACCCCCCGCTGGGGCCGTATCCCCACCCCCGGCTGTGTGGCCAGGCAGGTATCACACCGATCAGGAGCAGAATAACAACGATCAGAAGAATTGTTCCGATTGACATGTCATGTCTCCCAGCTACGAGTGTCGAAGCAGTCCGCACCTTGTGCCGGCATGCCAGCATGCATCGTCCACTCTGATTCCCTCGTCCCCATTCGAAAACGGCCATTACGCATCGGGCCGTGATCCGTGATTGTTCGAAGCCAGGGGCCAGCTCCTTCATTGACAGTAGACCATGAGAAGGTCGCCGTCCTTGTTCCTGCACCCTCTTCGTGCCGCCTTCCCCTTCTTCGCAGCGGGGCGGCACGCGTCGGTCGAAAACCCCTGATACTCCACGCATTAGCGGCATAAGATAGTCAGAGTGAGGCATATCATTTCATTGAGGATAAGGAGGATGATACTCAGAAGATGGCACCATCCTTTCTGCCCGAGCCTCCGGCATCGATCCGGCCGGAAGGTGCTTCGGGACCTCGCCACGACGGGGGGAAACGGGACTATCATGGATGGGCCTCCCCCTCGCGAAGGGGCCCTTGCCAGCACTGCTACCTGACGCCTGCATCCGGCCATGTCGAGCAGCTGACGACCTGAGACGTCATCATGAAAACACTCATCTTCAGGTATTGGGATCGTACCCGTTCCAGCCTCTGGTTCATCCCCACCCTCATGGCCTTCGTCGCGGTGTTGCTGGCCTTCTGCAGCGTCGCCCTGGACAGGGCGGTAACGAACTGGCTGTGGCATGCCTGGGACTGGACGTTCACCGGCGGCGCGGAGGGGGCCAGTGCCGTGCTTGGGGTCATCGCCGGCTCCATGATCACCATTGCCGGGGTGGTGTTCTCCATGACGCTGGTGGCCCTGTCGCTGGTCACCTCACAGCTGGGCCCCCGCCTGCTGCGCAACTTCCTGCGCGACACCACGACCCAGGTCGTGCTGGGCACCTTCGTCGCCACCTTTCTTTACTGCCTGCTGGTCCTGCTGACCATCCGGCGAGAGGAAGAAGTGGCCTTCGTGCCTAACGTGTCGGTGGCCCTCGGTGTCTTCCTGGCCGTCGCTAGCGTGGGCGTGTTGATCTACTTCATCCATCACGTGTCCGTATCGATGCAGGCCAACGAGATCGTGGCGCGCGTCAGCAAGGAGCTGATTGCCGCGACCGGCCGCCTGTTTCCGGAACATATCGGACAGGGAGCACCCGAGGAGTCGAGGGCGCCACCCGAGGCGGAATTCCTCGACGCCTTTGAGCGGCAGTCGCGCTCGATTCCCGCGAATGCGGACGGCTACCTCCAGTTCATCGATACCGAGGCCCTGCTGGCCCTGGCAGTGCAGGAGGATGTGGTGATACGGCTGGAGCGAATCCCCGGCCACTACGTCGTCGCCGGTTGTCCGCTGATGCGGGTCTGGCCCGGCGCGCGGGTGGCTGACATTCCGGTGGCGCGGGCCAACGCCGCTTTCGCCCTGGGGAACCAGCGCGCCTCGGGCCAGGACATCGAGTTTGCAGTGACCCAACTCGTGGAGATCGCCCTGCGGGCCCTGTCGCCCGGGGTCAACGACCCCTTCACGGCCATCACCTGCATCGACCATCTGGCCTCAGCGCTGAGTCGGTTGGCCATCCGCCAGAAGCCGTCGCCCTATCGGCATGACAGTCAGGGGCGGCTGAGGGTGATTGCCCTGGCGGCGACGTTTCCCGAGGTCACCGGTGTGGCGTTCAACCAGATCAGGCAGCAGGCTCGCTCCAATGCTGCGGTGACGATACGCCTGCTGGAGACGTTAGCGGTGGTCGCTCGATTCACGCATCGTCCCGAGGATCGAGCGGCCCTGCTGCTGCATGCCGATATGATCGTTCGAGGGGCCCGCGAGGGACTGCTGGAAACCGAGGACCTCCGGGTGGCGGAAGAACGCTACCGGGCGGCGATGCAGCTGTGCAGTGGACCCGGGGATGTCTCCCCATGCCCGTCAGGGCACACCGACCCACGCCACCTCTAGCCGAAACGCCCCGGCGGCCTTGTCGACGATCATCAACCCCACCTGGTCAATCCCTGAGGGATCGATAGGCGGGATGCCCTCCAGCAGTCGGCCGCGGAACACCGCCTCGAAGTCGTGCCAGGGCAGGGTGACGCGCTGCCACTCGCCGGCGGACGGCTGGAAGCTTGCCCGCCAGGCGGCGCCCTGAGGCAGCTGGTCGGTGTAGAGCCGCAGCTGGTAGGCGCGGCCGTCGCCGCGCACATGGAGTGCAAGGCCCGCCTCGAGGCCGAGGTCGAAGGCCTCGGGGTCGCGGCGCACCGAGGCGAAGCCGCCGTTGTTGGCCAGCGACGTCTCGCCGCTGAAGACGCCGATGCCGTCCTCCACGTGCAGGCCGCCCCGGGAGATGCCACCCATCACGCCGTCGTTGATGGCGCGCCAGCGGCTGGCCTCGCCGGGGTCCTGGAAGTCGATCAGGTAGGTCATGGGCGCTCCTTGTCGCATCTCGTCTGCCGTCGTCTCGCGTTCGACCTGTGCCGTCACGGTAATCTGCCGTTCGCGGGCGTGACCATCGGCGACCGCCATGCCAATCACGGCCGCGACGCCGGCAGCGGCCATGATTCGGAAGGTCCGTCGCCATTGCCTCATTACGTGTCCTCGTCGTGTCCATGTCCAGCATGCCGGTCATGGCGCGTGCTGTCTTCCCGGCTGGCACCGGCCGGATCCTGGGCGATACTCAGTGACGGCAACGGCCAGCCATCGCGAGGATGCCATGAACTATGACGAGGCGGTGAAGCACACCTGGGCGCCGGAAGCGGCGCCGCCGCAGGGCGAAGCCGAGAGCATGCGGATGCTGATCCGCTACGCGACGCTCGCCCCCTCGGGGCACAACACCCAGTGCTGGCGGTTCCGGGTAGAGGCGGGCGCCATCCGCATCCTGCCGGACCTCACCCGGCGCACCCCGGTGGTGGACCCGGACGACCACCACCTCTACGTCTCGCTGGGCTGTGCCACCGAGAACCTCTGCCTGGCCGCCCGGGCGATGGGGCTGGATGCCCGTGCCGAGTTCCGGCCCCGGGGCGATGGCGAGATCCGGGTCACCCTGACGCCCGGCGAGGCCGAGGCGACGCCGCTGTTCGAGGCCATCGTCGCGCGCCAGTGCACCCGCGGAGACTATGACGGCACGCCGCTTGCCGCCGACGAACTGGCGCTGCTGCAGGCGGCGGGCAGCGGGGAGGGGGTCTCGCTGCTGCTGCTCACCGAACATGACGCCATCGAACGGGCGCTGGGGTTCATCCTCGAGGCCAATGCCCGGCAGCTGCAGACCCCCGCTTTCTGCCGGGAGCTTGCGGCGTGGATCCGCTTCAACGACGCCGAGGCCGTGGAGACGGGCGATGGCCTGAGCGGCCGGGCGACCGGCAACCCCCAGGCGCCGCGCTGGCTCGGCAAGCTGCTGATACGCGCCATGCTGCGGCCGAAGGCGGAGAATGCCAAGGTGGCTCGCCAGGTGCGCAGCTCAGCCGGGCTGGCGGTGTTCGTCTCGGCGAAGGATGACCGGGCACACTGGGTCGAGGCCGGCCGCTGCTACCAGCGCTTCGCGCTGCAGGCCACGGCGCTGGGCATCCGCAACGCCTTCGTCAACCAGCCGGTGGAGGAGGCGGGCGTACGCCCCGCGTTCGCCCGGGCGCTGGGGCTGGCCGAAGGCCGCCCGGACCTGGTGGTGCGCTTCGGCCGGGGCCCGGCCATGCCCCGCTCGCTGCGCCGACCGGTGGAGCGCGTGATGGAGCAGGGGGAGGCATGAAGCGCGAACGCGCGCTTCTTACCTTCCTGCATGACACTCCTCGCCTTGCTTCCTAAGGAAGTCGCCGATGAAGCGCTTAGTCATTGCTGCCTGGTGTCCGGTGATCGTCGCCGTGTTATCTCATCAGGCTGTTCGTCGCACGGCGGCTATTCCTCCAGCCTGATCCGGCGCAGCGTGTAGTCGCCCCCCTGGTTGGCCAGCACGAAGCCCTGGAAGGGATCGCGCAGGCCATTGTCCCGCACACTCAGCAGCCGCTGGTCATCCACGCGAACCTGCATCTGTCCGTCCTCGTCACGGGTCCAGACGATGCGGTGGAACCGGCCGTCCTCGAGGTCGAGGCTGCCTTCGTGGCGGGCGACCACCTCGGCGCTGCCGGAAACCAGCCGGACCAGGCTGAGCCCCGGGCGCGAGCCGGGCGTGTAGACCAGGCGATAGCCGGTGCCGCTGGGTCGGTTGCCCTGGAAGACCCCGAGTTCCAGGCTTCCAGTCCGCTGCCGGGAAGCGACGGCAAGCTCCATCCTGAAGGCGTTGTCGACGGGGGCATTGACGAAGATGCGTGCCGGCTCCACGGGGATCGACACCTCCTCGCCTTGCCTGATAGTGCCCGTCTGCTCGAGGATCAGCTCGAGCATGGCCAGGCCGATCTCCTCCGGCCGCTCGGCGCTGAGCCGGCGTGATTCGCGAGCGGTCGTCCGCCTCGTCTCCACGATGCTCCGCAAGCCGTTCTCATCCACATCGAAGTCGCCGCTGAGCACCGTCCAGGGCGGATTGCGACGGTAATCGCCGTCGCTGAAGTCGTCCTGCAGGGCGACCCGGGGCTCGGCGGCGGGTGGCGGTTCCGCGGATGCCTGTCTCTCCGTCTCGCGCAGGCGTCGCAACAGGCCGGCCGTTGCGTGGCCGTCCTGGGCCATGTCACTGTCGGCCTGAAACTCGCGTATCGCGCTGCGGGTGCGGCGTCCCATGGCGCCATCTACCGGGCCGGCGTCATAACCTAGCCGATTGAGCTCGCGCTGTATCTCGGCAATGCCCTGACGATCCGACAGGGTCTCGATATCGGGCCGCGCTCGTTCGGTCTCCTGTGATGGGGCTTCCTCCTCCGGACGCCAGCCGCGTGTCGCCTGCTGCGCCTCGGCGACCTGTCCGGCCGTCATGCGCTGGGCCAGTGAATCCCGTGCCTCGGCGGCATGGCGGTGGCCGCGGGCCGCGGCCAGGTTGTACCACTTGTGGGCTTCCACGAAATCCTGGGCGGTCCCGCTGCCGGCCTCGTGCAGGCGGCCCAGCATGTACAGGGCATCGGCATCGCCGCGTCTGGCCGCTGCGCCGAACTCCTGCAGGGCCTGGCGGTACTCCTGCCGCTCGTAGTAGCGCATGCCGTCGGCATAATCGGCGCTGGCCAGTCCGACGGAACCGATGAGGATAAGACTGAGTGCGAGTCCCTTGATGATCACGGTCGTGCCTCCAGTGAGCGGGCTTGTCATCCGTACCCTCAGGGTAGGCAAGATAGCCGGAAGGGGCCCGGCCGCCGGTCGGCGATCAGGGGGCGCGTTGCTCGAGGGGTCCAGCAAGCCTGCCCCGACGCGCCCTGCCTTCCCGGCTGGCGCCGGCCGGATCCTGGGCGATACTCAGTGATGGTATCGGCCAGTCACCGCGAGGGGGGTCGGCCCATGATCGATTCAGGAGGTATCAGGATGATGTTGCGACACGCGGGGTTCCTGTGTGCGCTGCTGCTGATGGCGCCCTCCGCTCGCGCGGAACAGATCATCGCGGCCAGCTTCGCCGAGCCGGTCACCCGTTACGGGCACTATGCCCTGGGTCGACCGCATGAATACGCGCGCCTGGTTGCTACGACCGATGCCGGGCGAGAGGCGGTGCTGGACCTGCCCGACGACGAGGTGTTCGAGGACCTGGCGCCACGCCTCGTGCAACTGGCGGATCAGGCACCGTCGACGGTGCTGGCGATCGTCAGTTCACGCGACGCCGGCTCGCGACTGGCGCTGATCGGCCTGGTCGGCGATCGGCTGGAGATGGTCGCCGAGTCGGCCCCCATCGGCAGGACGAACCGCTGGCTCAACCCGGTTGGCGTTGCCGACCTCAACGGCAACGGTGAGGCGGAGATCGCTGCGGTGACGACACCCCACATCGGCGGCGTGCTGAGGGTATACCGGCGCCGCGGAAACCGCCTGGTGGAAATCGACGCGCTGGCCGGCTTCTCGAACCACGTCTATGGCTCCGTGGAGCTTGAGCTGTCGAAGCCGGCGCGGGTCGATGGGCGCATGCAGCTGCTGGTCCCCGATGTGAGTCGCACGAGTGTGCGCGTCATGATGCTGGGTGAGGCGGGGCTGGTCGAAACCTACCGCTGTCCCTTGAGCGAGCCGATCACGGGCCCGGACGCGCTGCAGGAGTGCGAGCGCCGTCTGGCACCGGCCGCCCCGGGCACGCCCGAGCCCGCGAAGTGACGTGACGACGCGGCGGTACCATTTTGTAACCCCGCCATGACGCCCGGCGGGAAAAGCTGGATAATGGCGGGTTTTCCGCCCCCGCTGCCACGCCAACTCCCCCGGTGCCCCATGGAAATCAAGGTCAACTATCTCGACAACCTCCGCCTGGAGGCCAAGTTCGACGACTTCACGGTCATCTCCGACCAGCCCATCCGCTACAAGGGCGACGGCTCGGCGCCGGGCCCCTTCGACTACTTCCTGGCGTCGTCGGCGATGTGCGCGGCCTATTTCGTGAAGGTCTACTGCAACGCCCGGGATATCCCCACCGAGAACATCCGGCTGTCGCAGAACAACATCGTCGACCCGGAGAACCGCTACAAGCAGATCTTCAAGATCCAGGTGGAGCTTCCCGAGGACATCTCCGACAAGGACCGCCAGGGCATCCTGCGCTCCATCGACCGCTGCACCGTGAAGAAGGTGGTGCAGGAGGGCCCCGAGTTCGATGTCGAGGTGGTGGAGAACATCGACGAGGACGCCCAGGCGCTGCTGATGGGCGTGCCCAAGGGGGCGGAGGGCGCCGAGCAGGGCACCTGGATCGAGGGCAAGGACCTGCCGCTGGAGCAGACCATCGCCAACATGTCGGCGATGCTGGCCGAGCTCGGCATGAAGATCGAGATCGCCTCCTGGCGCAACATCGTGCCCCACGTCTGGTCGCTGCATATCCGCGACGCCGCCTCGCCGATGTGCTTCACCAACGGCAAGGGCGCCACCAAGGAGAGCGCGCTGTGCTCGGCGCTGGGCGAGTTCATCGAGCGCCTGAGCTGCAACTTCTTCTACAACGACCAGTTCTTCGGCGAGGCGATCGCGGCCAGCGAGTTCGTCCACTACCCCGACGAGAAGTGGTTCCCGCCGGGGCCGGGCGACGAGCTCCCCGCGGAGATCCTCGACGACCACTGCCGGGCCATCTATGACCCGGACGGCGAGCTGTGCGGCTCGCACCTGATCGACACCAACTCCGGCCGGGTCGACCGCGGCATCGTCTCGCTGCCCTTCGTGCGCCAGTCCGACGGCGAGACGGTCTACTTCCCGTCGAACCTGATCGAGAACCTCTACCTCAGCAACGGGATGAGCGCCGGGAACACCCTGGCCGAGGCCCAGGTGCAGTGCCTCTCGGAGATCTTCGAGCGGGCCGTGAAGCGCCAGATCCTCGAGGAGGAGATCGCGCTGCCCGATGTGCCGGCCGAGGTGCTTCAGCGCTACCCGGAGATCGTCGAGGGCATCGAGGCGCTGGAGGCCCAGGGCTTCCCGGTGCTGGTCAAGGATGCCTCGCTCGGCGGCCAGTTCCCGGTGATGTGCGTCACCCTGATGAACCCCCGGACCGGCGGCGTGTTCGCCTCCTTCGGCGCCCACCCGAGCTTCCACGTGGCGCTGGAGCGCAGCCTCACCGAGCTGCTGCAGGGGCGCAGCTTCGAGGGCCTGAACGACTTCCCGCCGCCCACCTTCAACTCCCAGGCCGTGACCGAGCCCAACAACTTCGTCGAGCACTTCATCGACTCCTCGGGGCTGGTCTCCTGGCGCTTCTTCAGCAGCCGGGCGGACGTCGCGTTCAGCGAGTGGGACTTCTCCGGCAGCGGTTCCAACAGCACCGCCGAGGAGGCCGCGGCGCTGTTCGGCATCCTCGAGGAGATGGGGCTGGAGGCCTACATGGCCATCCATGAGGACCTGGGCGCGCCGGTGTGCCGCATCCTGGTGCCGGGCTACTCCGAGGTCTACCCGGTGGAGGACCTGGTGTGGGACAACACCAACATGGCGCTGGACTACCGGGAGGAGATCCTCGACCTGCACCGCCTTGACGACGAGGCCCTCGCCGGCCTGCTGAAGCGCCTGGAGGAGAGCCAGCTCGACGAGCAGATGGACATCATCACCCTGATCGGCATCGAGTTCGACGAGAACACCGTGTGGGGCCAGCTGACCATCCTCGAACTGAAGCTGCTGATCAACCTGGCGCTTGCCCAGCACGAGGAGGCCCTGGAGCGGGTCGAGATGTTCCTGCAGTTCAACGACAACACCGTGGAGCGCAACCTCTTCTACCGCGCGGTGCAGGCGGTGCTTGAGATCGTGCTGGACGACGAGCTGGAACTCGACGACTTCCGCTATAACCTCGGCCGCATGTTCGGCGAGGCGACCCTCGAGGCGGTGATCGGCTCGGTGCAGGGCACGGTGCGCTTCCACGGCCTGACTCCCACCAGCATGGCCCTGGAGGGGCTGGAGAAGCACCAGCGACTGATCGAGAGCTACCGGAAGCTGCACGCGGCGCGCGCCGCCCGGGCCGGCATGCGCGCCCCGGCCTGAGCCCGGGTCGGCCATGTTGGCTCCAGGGTATTCTGCTCAAGCATGGTTTTGATACCTGATACGTTACAGGGTACACTTGAGCCATGATACGGAGCTTCAAGCACAAGGGCCTGGCCAAGTTCTTCAAGACCGGCAGCACAGCGGGTATTCAGGCCGTGCATGCCAAGAGGCTTCGGCTCATTCTCGGCCGACTGAATGCCGCGACGGATGCCAAGGACATGGACCTGCCTGGACTTCGGCTGCATGAGCTATCGGGCAATCGAGCCGGCATCTGGTCGGTCACCGTCAGCGGCAACTGGCGCGTGACCTTTCGGTTCGTGGACGGAGACGCCGAAATAGTGAACTACGAGGACTACCACTGAGGTGCCGCCATGCTGATGCACAATCCCCCCCATCCCGGAGAGGTATTGCGAGAGCTCTGCCTTGAGCCGCTGGGACTTTCCGTTACCGCGGCGGCAGAGGCATTGGGCGTTAGCCGTAAAACGCTGAGCGCCGTGCTGAACGGCAAGGCAGGTATCAGCCCCGAGATGGCGATTCGCCTCTCGATCGCCTTCGATACCTCGGCAGAGAGCTGGCTGAATCAGCAGTCCCAGTATGAGCTCTGGCACGCCGAACAGCATCGCAATGAGCTCAAGGTGAAGAGGCTGGTGGCGGCCTGAAAGTCAGCCCACTCCAAATCCCTGAAAACTCCCAGCACGCCTATCACCGCCCGGTGGGTCAGCCTAGTGCTCAGTCGTGCCGCGCGCGGCTGTCCTCGGGGGCCTGCTCGCGGTCGTGCATGCCGTAGTCGCGGATCACCCCGGCCACGCGCAGGCGGTAGTCGGCGAAGACCGTCTCGCGGCCCTTGGCCTGGGCGGCGCGATGGCGCTCCACCCGGCGCCATTCGGCGATGGCCTCCTCGTCGCGCCAGAAGGAGAGCGAGAGCAGCTTGCCCGGCTGGACCAGGCTCTCGAAGCGTTCGATGGAGATGAAGCCATCGATCTCCTCCAGCAGCGGGCGCAGGCCGGCCGCGATGTCGAGATAGTGGTCGCGCTGGTCGGGGTGGGGCACGACTTCGAAGATGACGGCGATCATGGCGGCTCCTGGTGAACGAACGCACATCGCGCCAGGTCACGCGAAGGCGGCGATACCGACGCGGCCCCTGGCGGGCACTCCCTCTGAACCTAACCCCACCTGGCCCCCGAGTCACTCACCCGGCTCGGGGGCCTGGCGTTTGGGTGCTGCCATGAGCGGGCTCGCGCCGGGGGCATGCGGCGGCGGTCAGAGCGTGCGCCAGGGGATCGGCGGGGGCGCCTGCAGGGTCTCCTTCACCGCCTTGAGTGCCGCGTCCAGCGCCTCCCGCGAGCGCGCCCCGCCCAGGCAGAGCCGCACCGCCTGGGGCGCCGGTTCGCTGCCCACGCAGAAGGGCTCCGGGCCGGTCAGGCGCACGCCGCGCTCCTCCAGGGCGGCGAGCAGCTCGGCGGCGCGCAGCCCCTCCGGCAGCGTCAGCCAGAGGTTGTTGCCGTGGGGCCGCCCGGACGGGGCGTATTCCCCCAGCCACCGGCGGGCCAGGCGCTGGCGCTCGGCCTGTTCCTCGATCTGCCAGGCCAGCAGCCGCTCGGCATCGGCGCTCTCCACGCAGCGGCAGACGGCCTCCACCATCAAGGGCGGGACCATCCAGCTCTGGGCGCGCACCGCCGCGCCCAGCGGCTCCAGCAGCGCCTCCGGCACCCGCAGGGCGCCAATGCGCAGCCCGCCCGCCAGCACCTTGGCGGTGCTGAAGGCGAACAGGGTGCGCTCCGGGGCCAGCCGATAGAGCGGGGTGCCGCGCTCGGCCTCCGGCAGGTACTGCACCCCATCCTCCAGGATCCAGAACTCGTGCTGCCGGGCCAGCGCCGCCAGACGCTCGCGCCGGTCCTCGCTCAGCAACGCGCCGATGGGGTTGTTCTGGTCCGGCGTGACGTAGACCAGCCGCGGCGGCTGCTGGGCACACAGCCGAGCGAGGGCCTCCATGTCCATGCCCGCGTCGTCCAGGGGCACGGCCAGCGTCTTGAGGTGCGCCTGGCGGGCGGCGCCGATCAGCCCGGGGTAGGTGAGGGCGTCGGCGGCGATCCGCTCGCCGGGGCGCGTCAGCGCCCGTAGCGTCAGGTCGATGCCGTGCTGGCCCCCCTGGGTGATCACCAGCGCCTCCGGCGAGACCGGCATGCCCAGGCGGGTCATCCAGGCGGCGAGGCGCTCACGGTGTCCCGCCAGGCCGCGTTCCGGCTGATAGGCCACGGCGCGCTCCAGCGCCGCGCGATCCTCGGCGATCCCGGCAAGCGCCTGGCCCAGCAGCGAGGCGCGCAGCGCATGGGGCGGCGGCAGGCTCAGGCTGAGGTCGACCAGGCCGTCGTCCTCCGCCGAGACGGAGGCCAGGAAGGGGGAGGCGTTCGTCTGCTCGGCGCCGCGCACATAGGTGCCGCTGCCCACCCGGGCGGAGACCCAGCCCTGACGCTCGGCCTCGGCATAGGCGCGCGACACCGTGCCCACGGTGACGCCCAGGGCATCGGCCAGGTGGCGCTGGGGCGGCAGCTTGCGGCCCGGAGGCAGCTCGCCGGCCTGGATGGCCCGGGCGATCGCCTCGGCGATGGCGCGGTAGCGGGGGCCCGTCTCGGTGAGCCGGGGTGTCCAGATTGTCATGGTGACAATAAAACCTTTGACGCCAGGATTGCGCCCATTAAGCTGAAAATTCACGGGCTGTATCGACAATAACCCCTAAATTGTATGGGTGCAATATGCTGGAAGCGGTGGCGTTCCTGGGGCCGGCGGCCCTCTACATGATCTCCATGACCATCACCCCGGGCCCCAACAACGTGATGCTCACCGCCTCCGGGGCCAACTTCGGCTTCCTGCGGACCCTGCCGCACATGCTCGGCATCCTGGGGGGCTGCTTCCTGCTGTTTGCCGGCATCGCCCTGGGGCTGGGCCTGCTCTTCGAGCGCTACCCGCTGGTGCAGACGATCCTGCGGGTGGCGGGCAGCGGCTACCTGCTCTATCTGGCCTGGCGCATCGCCACCGCACCGCCGCCGGACCTGCGTCGGCGCGGCGAGGGGCGCCCGCTGAGCTTCTGGCAGGCGGCGGCCTTCCAGTTCGCCAACCCCAAGGCCTGGGTGATGGGGCTGGCGCTGATGGCGGGCTTTCTGCCCGGCGATGGCAATACCCTGATCAACGCCCTGCTGCTGGCCGGGTTTGCCGAGCTGGTGGCGCTGCCCTGCATCGCGCTGTGGGCGGGCTTCGGCATGGCCATCGGCCGCTGGCTCGACACGCCGCGCGCCTGGCGGGTCTTCAACGGCGTGATGGGGGCGCTCACCGCCGCCTGCGTGATCTTTATCCTGGGGTAAGAGGAGGGGAGATGAAGACGATAGGGCTGATCGGCGGCATGAGCTGGGAATCGACCCAGACCTACTACCGGCTCATCAACCAGGGGGTGAAGGCGCGGCTGGGCGGGCTGCACTCCGCCCGGCTGGTGCTCTACAGCGTGGACTTCTCCGAGATCGATGCGCTGCAGCGCCGCGGCGACTGGGCGGCCACGGCGCAGATTCTCGGCGCGGCGGCCCGCTCCCTGGCGGCGGCCGGCGCCGATTTCCTGGTGCTGTGCACCAACACCATGCACAAGGTCGCCCCACAGCTCGAGCAGGTCGTCGAGATTCCCCTGCTGCACATCGCCGATGCCACCGCCAAGGCACTGCACCGGCGGGGAGTGACCCGGGTGGGGCTGCTGGGCACCCGCTTCACCATGGAGCAGGCCTTCTACCGCGAGCGCCTGGAGGCGCAGGGCATTCGGGTGCTGATTCCCGATGCCAAACAGCGCGAGCGGGTGCACGCCGTCATCTACGATGAGCTCTGCCGCGGCGAGATCCGCGCGGACTCCAAAGCCGCCTACCTGGCGATCATCGACTCGCTGGCCGGGCAGGGCGCCCAGGGCGTCATCCTCGGCTGCACGGAGATCGGGCTGCTGATCCAGGCCGACGATACGGACGTTCCCCTCTTCGACACCACCGCCATCCACGCCGAACAGGCGGTGGAGGCCGCCCTTGCGACCCCGGCGTCATAGCGCATTCCGGCGAATCCCCGTCGGATCGGCCTCCATGGAAAAATCGTCGCCGGTTGTCGATCTGGCCCTTCCTCACGCGACTACGGGGTGAGAGGTCCCGGTAGCTCACAAGGGTGAATCGGCTTCGGCCATTTGGCCGTGGCCTTGTGCCTGGAGGGAAGCGACCGGGCAATACTCGACCTGCAGCCATGAGGGAGGAACCCATGACGACGATTGCCAAGAACACGATTTGCCTCTGGTACGAGCGCGATGCCGAGGAGGCGGCGAGGTTCTACGCCAGCACCTTTCCCGATTCCTCCGTCGGTGCGGTCCATCGGGCACCGGGAGACTACCCGGCGGGCAAGCAGGGGGACGTCTTGACCGTCGAGTTCACCGTGATGGGCATACCCTGCCTGGGGCTTAACGGTGGGCCAGGCATCCAGCACAACGAGGCGTTCTCGTTCCAGGTGGCCACCGAGGACCAGGCCGAGACCGATTGCTACTGGAAGGCGATCGTCGGCAACGGCGGCCAGGAGCTCGAGTGCGGCTGGTGCAAGGACAAGTGGGGCATCTCCTGGCAGATTACCCCCATCGCGCTGACCAGGGCCTACACCAGTCCCGACCGCGCCGCCGCCAAGCGGGCGTTCGATGCCATGATGACGATGAAGAAAATCGACATAGCCGCGATCGAAGCGGCGGTTCGTGGCGAGACGCCGGCGGGCTAACAACCGCATGCGGCGGACGGCGTTGCATGCCGCCGCTGAGGCTGAGTGCCGACCACCCAGACCAAGCCCCCGAGCCACTCACCTGGCTCGGGGGCCTTGCCACCACTGCGACCAATCGGGTGTGGTATCCATCGGCTTCGTCGCATACGCTGAGTGGTTAAGGCCGCTTAGACGACCAGGCGATATGCCACTACACGCAGCGCAGGGACTACCGCAGGGATGGCAGGGAGCCATCATGGCTTGCCGGGTAGGGGCGGTAGCGTGCCTGGTGCCTTTGGCACTTGAAACCCCGCTCACCCAAGGGGACTCCGTACTCCTGCAAAGCCCTTGCCCAATACATGAGTATAGATCTGGGTCGTTTCCACGCTCTTATGGCCGAGCAGCTCCTGTACCGTGCGGATATCCGTGCCCTGGTTCAGCAGCTGAGTGGCGAAACTGTGCCGGAGGGTATGGCAAGAGCCTGGACGGGTAAGTGAAGCAGCACGCATGGCGTGTCTGACCGCTCTTTGCACCGCTGATGGATGGATATGATGTAGCACGACCCTGCCGGCATCGTCGAAGCAAGGGCGGCTGGCGGGAAAGAGCCATTGCCAGGCCAGCGAGACACCGGCATTGGGGTACTTGCGGTCGAGTGCGTGGGGCAGTGTCACCGGCACAACGCCATGCTGCAGCCGATCGTCAAGCTGATGTTTGGCCACGGTGATACTGTGCTGTAGGGCGGGAATGCTGATCCCAGGGAGTAGGGTGGTTCTGTCCTTGTCGTCCTTGCCGGCTCTCACTGTGATGATCTGGCGATCGAAGTCGATATCGCGGACACGTAATCGGCACGTCTCAAGGAGCCGCAGCCCTGAGCCATACATCAAGGTGGCCATCAGGTGCATGGGGCCGGACAGGTGGCTCAACACGCGCATGACATCCTCGTGAGAAAGCACTACCGGAAGCCGGCGAGGGCGCTTGGCACGTGAGAACTGTCCGATATCTCCCAAGGGCTGGTCGAGTACGTGCCGATAGAGAAACACAAGGGCATTCAGCGCCTGATTCTGCGTAGCCGCCGCTACCCGGCGCTCCACCGCCAAATGTTCCAGGAAGGTGCGTACCTCCGCTTCGCCCATGCCGGCGGGATGCCGGACCCCGTGGAAGCGAATGAAGTAGCGTATCCAGTAGCAGTAGGTCTTCTCGGTGCGCGGGCTATAGCGTTTCACCCGCAGGGTGGCCCTGACCCGGTCCATCAGCTTTGGCGGTTTGCTGTGCGTATCCATACTCCCGTCCTCTCGATGCATGGATGTACATACAGTATTATTGGCACTGGCAAAACGCGCAAGCGTACGAATTCTGTGTAGGTGGCCAAGTTTTTCTTTGGGTGTAATGAAATCAGAGGGTTAGTTGAGGAAAGGGTGCGCTGATAAGATTGTTGAACGCGCATGCTCGTTCAAGTCAATAAACGAGCACGCTGTCTAATACCTGTTAGGCTGATCATGCTCTGCGAATCTAAGGCAAACAATTATTTATGAGCTACATAATTGCTTTTATTTCCTTCGAGGATTCAACCAAGGAATTTCCTGTTCAATGTTTCCGTACTGACATCAAGCAAGGCGATAAGGTGATAGCCCGTAGGGCGGATGGAAAATTAAGGCCTGCGATAGTACAAGACCTAAAATATCTAAACTGGGATTGCAATGGCAGAATCGAGTGCAAATCAGACGAGATAGAGCATCGTTCTGATGGCGATATTGTTTTGCCAAAAGGGTCTCCTCTTGTTTATGGCATCTCAACCCCTGATGTATTTATCAAAGAGCTTAAATCACATGGATGGGTTCCGGTTAAGTCAAAGCGGCGACAATACCGGACTGTTCTGGGATTTGCCAACAGCTTCAACGTCGCATACATATTTGTGAGGAAGAATGGAATAGATATTCAAATGCTTCCTTGCACGGATAACCAAATAGTTAAGCCTTATAGCATGCATGAAATATCCTTCAATGAAGGAAGAATGGTTCAGCACTTTTTGGCTCACACTACATTCAATCTATTCGAAGGTATACTCCGCTTTTCAAAAAGCTTCACAGGAAATGAAACTGATTTGGAGCGCTATTTCATTCCTCAAGGCAGAAGCGACAAAAGAACAGAAGAGCTGAAACAACAAGCTCGTGAAAAGAAGGCGTCTAGAAATGAAATGCTGGACATCTATGATGCTTGCTCGGATGGTAATGGGGGGGCAGCATATTTAGGTGATGGAATGTGGATCTCTTCAGACGGAGGGCTCCACGATTGGGGTAGGTAAAATATGCCTAACAAGCACATTAAATACGCTCCCTATCGGTCGCCGGACGCTCGTCCCTCGCGCCGTTTATGTGGGCGTTATGCACATGATCCCGGATTTGAGGTCGTAAATGTATATCGTACTTGATACGAATATTTGGTACACAGAGTTAGGTCTAAGTTCGGCACGGGGTGCTGCTCTGAAATATTATGTGAACAAGAAAGGGGCCATGATCGCCCTTCCTGATGTGGTTAAAAGAGAGGTGGAATTCAACCTGAGGAAAGCGCTAAACGAAGCGCGTGCAAATGTCGAGGCGAATCACAGGAAGATTTTATCTGTTTTCGGGCAGTTGAAAGAAATCGTTCTACCCACGCCTGATGAGATCGATAGCAAGGTTAGTTCTCTTTTCGATGACTTGGGAGTTGAGCTGGAGCACGTCCCATTCTCGATGAAAAGTGCTGAACATGCTTTATCAGCGCTAATCTCAAGCCAGCCGCCTAATGGACATAAGGACCAGCAGTTCAAGGATAGTGTTGTTTGGGCTGATTGTCTGCAACTTCTTGACCAAGATGATGTTGCACTAGTTACGGGCGATAAGGGGTTTTATCATGACCGGGATTACAAAAAAGGTCTCGCAAGTAATCTTCGCGAAGAGTCCGATGATGCTCCCAACGACTTGAGAATTTATTCGTCGTTGAATGAGTTGCTAGAAGAAATAGCTGAACCAGTAGAGTTGGACCATGGTCTACTGGTTAAGGATTATCTAAGCGAAACGCACAGTTCTGTAGAGGGAATACTCGACCGAAACGGATTCGTCATCGAAGGTGAACCTGGAATTGAAGTCTCCTCCTTCGTTACTGAGCAACCGTATAGGTTGTATGTCGATTTCAGAATTACATTCTCCGTATCAGATGTGACGGAAGCTGGCCGTTCTAATGGAGTCCTGGTCCTAAAAGGCGATGCATTCTATGACACGAGTGCCCACTGCTTCTCGGATATTCGAAATAAGGGAGAAGAGTTAAACTTTGAAGACGCTGAGGGTGAGCAGCAACGAAAAAGCGTGGTAATGATGGTTGGCAACATTGTGCTTGGCCACCGCTCTGTCGAGCATACAATCCGACACAAGATTGAGTAATCGAAAAGCATAACAAGTGGCTGTTGGCGGACGCACCTACGCTCCGCTCCGGCACGCCGCAAAGCCAAGCGTTATCTAATACGAACGCCCCCGAGTCATCCACCTGGCTCGGGGGTGTTCGTTGTAGCCAACGAATCCGCCATAAAAAGCCCCCCGGCATGAGCGACATACCGGGGGCAAGGACAGAAGTCGTTTGAAAGGGCAGGGCGCTTTTTTGGCCTGCCTTTAGCGGCTGGCGAGCGCTACCCCCACCTTGGAGCGGTTGGGCCGGCCGATGGTCTCGGTGATCCAGGTGCCGGTGGCGGCAAGGGCGTCGAGGTCGATGCCGGTCTCGATACCGAGGCCGTTGAGCAGGTAGACCACGTCTTCGCTTGCCACGTTGCCGGAGGCGCCCTTGGCATAGGGGCAGCCGCCGAGGCCGGCGACGGAGCTGTCCACCACCGCAATGCCTTCCTCCAGCACCGCGTAGAGGTTGGCCAGCGCCTGGCCGTAGGTGTCGTGGAAGTGGGCGGCGAGCTGGGCTATGGGCACCTCGCGGCTTACCGCTTCGAGCATGCGCTTGGCCTTGAGGGGGGTGCCCACGCCGATGGTGTCACCCAGCGACACCTCGTAGCAGCCCATCTCGTAGAGTGCCTTTGCCACCTCGGCCACCTTGGCCGGGGCGATCTCGCCCTCGTAGGGGCAGCCCAGCACGGTGGAGACGTAGCCGCGAACCCGCACGCCGGCGGCCTGGGCGCGCTCCAGCACCGGTTCGAAGCGCGCCAGGGACTCGGCCACGGAGCAGTTGATGTTCTTCTGCGAGAAGGCCTCGGAGGCGGCGCCGAACACCGCCACCTCCTCGACGCCGCACTCGAGTGCCGCTTCCAGCCCCTTGAGGTTGGGGGTCAGCGCCGCGTAGGTGACGCCATCCAGCCGAGCGAGGTTCTGCATCACCTCGCGGTGGTCGGCCATCTGCGGCACCCACTTGGGCGAGACGAAGCTGGCGGCCTCGATGTAGATGAGGCCGGCCGCGCCCAGGCGGTCGATCAGCTCCAGCTTGGTGGCGGTGCTGATCGGCTCGGGCTCGTTCTGCAGGCCGTCGCGGGGGCCGACCTCGACCAGGCGTACGTATTGGGGGAAGGGCATTTGGGGTCTCCAATCCTGTTTTCGCGGGGCCGGGGTCGACTCCTTGGGTGGCGCCTTTTCACTTGCGCCGGTGGCATGGTTCCCGCCTTCTTGGGTCAGACCCCTGCCTGGGCGCCATGCCGGTGTTCGTGCTCTTGTCCGACGGTGATGTCACCGCCGGGGTCTGACCCCGAAGGCTCGCCCCGAAGGCTATTCGTCGGCGGCGAACTCGAGCAGCACGTCGCCCTGGCCCACGGTGTCGCCGGCCTGGAAGTGGAAGCTCGCCACATGGCCGTCGGCGGGGGCGGACATGGTGTGCTCCATCTTCATGGCTTCCATGACCATCAGCGGCATGCCTTTCTCCACCTGCTGACCCGGTTCCACCAGCAGGGCCACCACGGTGCCGTGCATGGGCGCGGTGAGGGTGGACTCGGCTTCGTGCTGGCCGTGGTCGATGGCATCGATGCGGCGCCAGAACAGGCGGGTCTCGCCGCGCGGGTCGGCCATGATCACCACGTGACCGTCGCGACGGGCCTGGAGCCGGCGGCGGTGGCCGTTGAGGGTGACGGCCACGGCGTCGCCTTCCAGGTGCTGCAGGCGGGCGGTGAGGGTCTCGCCGCCGATGGTCAGGTGCCAGGGATCGGCGTCGGTCTCGCGGGTGCCCTCGACCACCACCACGCCCTCGGCGTCCGGCGCCTCGGCATTGGTCAGGTTCTGGCCGGTGGGGCACAGGGCGATGCGGATGGTGTGCGGGGCGTTGAGCCGGAAGCCGTCGTGGCGGTCCCAGGGGGAGTCGCTCTCGCACTCGCGGGCCAGCTGGCTGAGGCCGATCAATGCGGCGCCGGCGTAGGCGTTGATGTCGTACTCCACCGGGGCGAACAGGGTGGCCTCGTTCTTCTCGATGAAGCGGGTATCCAGCTCCACGTTGCGAAAGGCCGGGTGGGTGGCCAGCCGCAGCAGGAAGGCGCGGTTGGTGACCACACCCTGCACGTCCAGGGCGGCCAGCGCACGGTTGAGGGTGGCCAGCGCCTGGTCGCGGTCGTCGCCGTGGACGATCAGCTTGGCGAGCATCGGGTCGTAGTGCATGGAGACCACGTCGCCGCTCGCCACGCCGCTGTCCAGGCGCACGCGGGCGGGATCGAGGCCGGCGCCCTCGAGGTCCAGGGCGAAGCGTTCCAGGCGGCCGGTGGCGGGCAGGAAGTCCTGCTCCGGGTCCTCGGCATAGAGGCGCGCCTCGAAGCTGTGGCCGGTGATGGTCAATTCATCCTGCGCGAGAGGGAGATGCTCGCCCATGGCCACGCGCAGCTGCCACTCGACCAGGTCCTGGCCGGTGATCATCTCGGTGACAGGGTGCTCCACCTGCAGGCGGGTGTTCATCTCCATGAAGAAGAAGGAGCCATCCGCATCCAGCAGGAACTCTACGGTGCCGGCGCCCACGTAGCCGATCTCGCGGGCGGCGCGCACGGCGGCCTCGCCCATCTCGCGGCGCAGCGCGTCGGTCATGCCCGGGGCCGGGGCCTCCTCCAGCACCTTCTGGTGGCGGCGCTGCACGGAGCAGTCGCGCTCGAACAGGTAGACGCCGTTGCCGTGGCGGTCGCAGAACACCTGGACCTCCACGTGGCGCGGCTGGGTCAGGTACTTCTCGATCAGCATGCGCTGGTCGCCGAAGGCGGCCTGGGACTCGCGGCGGCAGCCGTCCAGGGCGGCCTGGAAGCCGTCGCCGGACTCGACCACGCGCATGCCCTTGCCGCCGCCGCCGGCGCTGGCCTTGAGCAGCACCGGGTAGCCGATCTTGTCGGCCTCGGCCCTGAGCAGGGCGTCGTCCTGGTCGTCGCCGTGGTAGCCCGGCACCAGCGGCACGCCGGCATTGGCCATGCGCGCCTTGGCGGCGGACTTGTCGCCCATGGCGGCGATGGCCGAGGCGGGCGGGCCCACGAAGGTGATGCCGGCCTGCTCCAGGGCATCCACGAAGGGGCCGTTCTCGGAGAGGAAGCCATAGCCGGGGTGGATGGCGCCGGCGCCGGTGCGGCGCGCGGCCTCGATCACCGCCTCGACCTTGAGGTAGCTCTCGCGGGCCGCGGCGGGGCCGAGGCGCACGGCCTCGTCGGCCTCGCGCACGTGGCGGGCGTTGGCGTCGGCATCGGAGTAGACGGCCACGGTGCGCAGGCCCATGGCACGCGCGGTGCGCATCACCCGGCAGGCGATCTCGCCGCGGTTGGCGACCAGCAGGGTATCGAAGGGGGTGGTGCGGGATTCGTTGGTCTGGCTCATGAGCGGCGCTCCGAGGCGTTCTTCTGTTGTTGAGCTTCGTCGGTCTGGGTCCAGGCCGGGCGGCGCTTCTCGAAGAAGCTGGCCAGGCCCTCCTGGCCCTCGGCACTGACGCGCAGCTCGCTGATCACCCGGCAGGTGTGCTCGCGGGTGGCCTTGCTGTCGGGCTCGCGGGCCACCTCGGCGAGCAGTGCCTTGGTGGCGCGCTGGGCCTGGGGCGAGCCGGCCAGCAGGGTGTCGAGCATCGTCTCCACGGCGGCGTCGAGGTCGTCATGGGCGGCGACGCGATGCACCAGGCCCAGCGCCTGGGCGGCAGGGGCGTCCATCACCTCGGCGGAGAGCGCGTAGCGGCGCATCTGGCGCGAGCCGATGGCGCGCTGCACGTAGGGGCTGATCACCGCCGGCGACAGGCCGATCTTCACCTCGGAGAGGCAGAACCTGGCCTTCTCGGAGGCGACGACGATGTCGCAACAGGCGGCCAGGCCCACGGCACCGCCGAAGGCGGCCCCCTGCACGCGGCAGAGGGTGGGGCAGGGCAGGGTGTCGAGCCCGTGCATCAGTGCGGCGAGCTTGCGCGAGTCGGCCAGGTTGCCGTCGAAGTCGTACTCCACCATGCGCTGCATCCAGCCGAGGTCGGCCCCGGCGGAGAAGCTCTTGCCCTCGGAGCCGAGCACCACCGCGCGCACCTCGCCGTTGCCGGCGGCCACGTGCAGCCGCTCCAGGTGGGTGTTGAGCTCGGCGATCAGGCTGTCGTCGAAGGCGTTGTGGACCTCCGGGCGGTTCAGGGTCAGCCAGGCGATGCCGCGCTCGTCCAGATCCAGTCGTGAGTAGGAGGGGGTATCTGACATTTCGGACCTCATTTGCATAGCTTGAAGCTGGAAGAGCGGCGCTTCGCGCCTGGAAGCTGGAAGACACCCCGATATCCTGCCTCCAGGGTATGCGGAGGAGACTTCCAGCTTACAGCTTCGAGCTTCCAGCTCCCTTGCGCAGCAAGGGGGATTACATCCGGAAGACGCCGAACCGGGTCTCTTCGACCTCGGCATTCATGGCCGCGGCCAGCGACAGGCCCAGCACGTCGCGGGTCTGGGCCGGGTCGATGACCCCGTCATCCCACAGCCGGGCGCTGGCGTAGTAGGGGTGGCCCTGGTGCTCGTACTGCTCGCGAGTGGGCTGCTTGAAGGCCTCCTCCTGCTCCTTCGTCCACTCCGCCCCGTCGCGCTCGATCTGCTCGCGCTTGACCTGGGCCAGCACGCCGGCCGCCTGCTCGCCGCCCATCACCGAGATGCGGGCGTTGGGCCACATAAACAGCAGGTTGGGGTCGTAGGCGCGGCCGCACATGCCGTAGTTGCCGGCGCCGAAGCTGCCGCCGATCAGCACGGTGAACTTGGGGACCTTGGCGCAGGCCACCGCGGTGACGAGCTTGGCGCCGTGCTTGGCGATACCCTCGTGCTCGTACTTGGAGCCCACCATGAAGCCGGTGATGTTCTGCAGGAAGATCAGCGGGATCTTCCTCTGCGCGCAGAGCTCGATGAAGTGCGCGCCCTTGACCGCGGACTCGGAGAACAGCACGCCGTTGTTGGCGACGATGCCCACCGGGTAGCCGTGGATATGCGCGAAGCCGGTGACCAGGGTGTCGCCGTAGTAGCGCTTGAACTCGTCGAAGTCGGAGTCGTCGACGATGCGGGCGATCACCTCGCGCACGTCGTAGGGCTTCTTGAGGTCGGTGCCGACGATGCCGTAGATCTCGCTGGGGTCGAGCTTGGGCGGCCTGGGCGCCTGCATCCTGAGCTGGCCGCGCTTCTGCCAGTTGAGCCGCGACACGCTGGCCCGGGCCAGCTGCAGGGCGTGGGCGTCGTTCTCGGCGTAGTGGTCGGCCACGCCGCTGATCTTGGCGTGGACGTCGGCGCCGCCCAGGTCCTCGGCGCTGATGCTCTCGCCGGTGGCGGCCTTCACCAGGGGCGGGCCGCCCAGGAAGATGGTGCCCTGCTCGCGGACGATGATCGACTCGTCGGCCATGGCCGGGACGTAGGCGCCGCCGGCGGTGCAGGAGCCCATGACCACGGCGATCTGCGGGATGCCCTCGGCGGAGAGGGTGGCCTGGTTGTAGAAGATGCGGCCGAAGTGGTCGCGATCGGGGAAGACCTCGTCCTGGCGGGGCAGGAAGGCGCCGCCGGAGTCGACCAGGTAGATGCAGGGCAGGCGGTGCTTGCGGGCGATCTCCTGGGCGCGGAGGTGCTTCTTCACGGTGAGCGGGAAGTAGGTGCCGCCCTTGACGGTGGCGTCGTTGGCGACGATCACGCACTCCACGCCCGAGACGCGGCCGATGCCGGTGACCACGCCGGCGGCGGGGATCGCCGAGTCGTAGACATCAAAGGCGGCCAGGGCCGAGAACTCGAGGAAGGGCGAGCCCTCGTCGATCAGGTGGTCGATGCGGTCGCGCACGAACAGCTTGCCGCGGGACTCGTGGCGGGCGCGGGCCTTCTCGCCGCCGCCCTGGGCGATGGCCGCGGTCAGCTCGCGCAGCTTCATCACCTCGTGGCGCATCGAGGCCTCGTTGGCCTGGAAGGCCTCGCTGCGCGGATTGATCTGGGTCTGCAGGATGGACATACATCTCTCCGAGATGAGCTGGAAGCTCGAAGCTGGAAGCTTGAAGTAACCCCGGACGTGCTATGGAAGCCCTGACGCAAGTGCCAACTGGTCAGTGGTGGGTGCAGTTCAATGGTAAAGCTACACCCTTCTTCCAGCTTCAAGCTTCCGGCTTACAGCTGGGGTTAAGCCGATTCGTTGAAGATCTCGCGGCCGATCAGCATCCGGCGAATCTCGCTGGTGCCGGCGCCGATCTCGTAGAGCTTGGCGTCGCGCAGCAGGCGTCCCGTCGGGTACTCGTTGATGTAGCCGTTGCCGCCCAGCAGCTGGATGGCGTCCAGGGCGACCTGGGTGGCCTTCTCCGCGCAGTAGAGGATCACGCCGGCGGCGTCCTTGCGGGAGGTCTGGCCACGGTCGCAGCCGGCGGCCACGGCGTAGAGGTAGGCGCGGCAGGCGTTCAGGGTGGTGTACATGTCGGCCACCTTGCCCTGCACCAGCTGGAACTCGCCGATGGACTGGTTGAACTGCTTACGCTCGTGGATATAGGGCACCACGATGTCCATGGCGGCCTGCATGATGCCGATGGGGCCGGCGGCCAGCACGGTGCGCTCGTAGTCGAGGCCGCTCATCAGCACGCGCACGCCCTTGCCGACCTCGCCGAGCACGTTCTCCTCCGGCACCTCGCAGTCCTGGAACACCAGCTCGCAGGTGTTGGAACCGCGCATGCCGAGCTTGTCGAGCTTCTGGGCGGTGGAGAAGCCGGGCATGCCCTTCTCGATGATGAAGGCGGTGATGCCCTTGGAGCCGGCCTCCGGGTCGGTCTTGGCGTAGACCACCAGCACGTCGGCGTCGGGGCCGTTGGTGATCCACATCTTGTTGCCGTTGAGCACGTAGCGGTCGCCGCGCTTCTCGGCGCGCAGCTTCATGGAGACCACGTCGGAACCGGCGCCCGGCTCGGACATGGCCAGGGCGCCGACGTGCTCGCCGGTCATCAGCTTGGGCAGGTACTTGGCCTTCTGCTCGGGGCTGGCGTTGATCTTGAGCTGGTTGACGCAGAGGTTGGAGTGGGCGCCGTAGGAGAGGCCCACGGAGGCGCTGGCCCGGGAGATCTCCTCCATGGCGATGCAGTGCGCCAGGTAGCCCATGCCGGTGCCGCCATCCTCCTCGGAGACGGTGATGCCGAGCAGGCCCATGTCGCCGAACTTCTGCCAGAGGTCGTTGGGGAACTCGTTCTTCTCGTCGATCTCGGCGGCGCGCGGGGCGATCTCGTCGCGGGCGAAGGCGTTCACCTGGTCGCGCAGCATGTTCAGTTCGTCGTCGAGGCCGAAGTCGAGGGGCTTGAAGGGCGTATGCATGAGCGGGGCTCCGTTCTTGTCGGGAGTCGTGACCCACCGGCTCCGTGGCGGGAGGGGGGCGGGCACGACGGGTCGCGTCGGGTGGTGAAACCGTGATGGCACAAGACTAGGCCAGGTTGACGTTAACGTAAAGTGCAGCTCGTCCCGGCTTCGACGAATGTCGAATCGGTGGCCGGCGGGCGAGGGGAGACGACAGGGCGGTAACGGCAGCGGGGCAGCCGCGAGGGCTGCCCCGGGACGGGCCAGGCGGGGTTAGACGGCTAGCCGGCCAGCCAGGTGATCAGCTGGTGGTAGAGGGGAATGCCCAGGATCACATTGAGCGGGAAGGTGAAGCCCAGGGCGGCGAGCATCGCCAGGCCGATATTGGCCTGGGGGATGGCGGTGCGCATGGCGGCCGGGGCGGCGATATAGGAGGCACTGGCGGCCAGCGCGGTGAGGATCAGCAGCGAGCCGGCGGGCAGGCCGAGGGCCAGGCCGACGGCCAGGCCGGCCAGCGACAGCACCGGCGGGGCGACCAGGGCGAAGGTGAGCAGCCGCCAGTGGAACCAGGGAATGGGGCGCAGGGTGTCCGCGGCGGTCAGGCCCATCTGCAGCAGGAAGAGGGCGAGCACGGCGTGGAAGGCGCTGGTGAAGAGTTCGGTGACGTTGGCGCCCTCCTGGGGGCCGTACATGGCACCGATCACAGCACCGCCGGCCAGCAGGATCACCCCGCGGTTGGTCAGCGTCTCGTGCCAGATCCCCTGCATCGCCTCCCCGGCCGCCTTGCCCGCATGGCGGCGGTAGAGGGCAATGGCGACCATGATCGCCGGCAGCTCCATCATCACCAGGTACAGGGTGACCTCGGCGCCGATCGGCAGGCCGCGGCCCTCGGCGAAGGCCAGCGCCACGGCGAAGGTGCCGGCGCTCACCGAGCCGTAGTGGGCGGCGATGCTGGCGCTGTCGGCGGGCGAGAGCCGCACCAGGCGACGCAGCACCGGCATCAGGGCCAGCGGGATCAGCGCACCCAGCGCGGCCACGGCGACCAGCTCCGGCACGAGCGACCAGCCGAGGTTGCCGTAGAGCGACATGCCGCCCTTGAGGCCGATGGTCAGCATCAGCAGCAGGCTCAGGGTGTCGTAGGCGGCCTTGGGGATGGTCAGGTCCGACTTCAGCACGCCGGCCACCAGGCCGAGCAGGAAGAACATCACCACGATATCGGGCATGGCAGCGTCTCGTGCAGTCAGTGAGAGAAATGCTGGGGGATTGTGCGGATGTTGTGATATTGATACCAATAACGCTTTTCATGATATCGAATAGATAATCATCAATGAACATCCGACACCTGACCTTCCGGTTGCTGCAGGTCTATGCGGTGGTGGTGCGCAGCGGATCGGTCAGTGAGGCGGCCCGCCAGTTGCACCTGACCCAGCCGACGGTTTCCCAGCAGCTCAAGCGACTGGGCGAAGCGGTGGGCGAACCTCTGCTCGAGAGCCGCCAGGGCCGCCTGATGCCCACCGAGGCGGGGAGTGAACTCTATCGGGCCAGCCGCGAGGTGCTGGATCGCTTCGGCGATTTCGACGACTACCTGGAGGCGCTGCGCGGCGGCGAGCGGGGTCGCTTCAGCATCGCCCTGGTCAACACCGCCCAGTACGTCCTGCCGCGCCTGCTCGGCCCCTACAGCCAGGCGTTTCCCGAGGTGGATGTCACCGTGCATATCGGCAACCGTCGACAGATGCTGACCCGCTTCGAGCGCCAGGACGACGATCTCTACGTGTTCAGCCATCCGCCATCGCTGGCCCAGGCGCTGGCCGGGCGCTTCCTGCGCAATCCGCTGGTGGTGGTGGTCCCCAGGGAGCACCGGCTGGCCGGTCGCGACAGTGTCGCCATGGGCGAACTGCTGAAGGAGCGCTTCCTGCTGCGCGAGCCGGGCTCGGCGACCCGCATGCTCTTCGAGAGCTGGCTGCAGGAGCAGGGGCTGTCGCTGGGGCCGACCCTGCAGATGGCCAGCAACGAGGCGATCCGGGTGGGGGTGGCGTCGGGCATGGGCCTCGCCGTGCTCTCCGAGCACGTGCTGCCGCCGGAGCACTCCGACCTGGTGGTCCTGCCGGTGACCGGCCTGCCCATCGAGAGCCACTGGCAATTCATCGTGCGCCGTGACCGGCGGCTGCCCCACGCCGCCCTCGGCTTCCTGCGCTTCGCCGAGGGGCATCTGGACGAATGCGTCGAGCCGCGCTTCCTGTGCAACGAGCTGGGCGCCATGCTGGCGGGGCTGGGGTCAGACCCCTAAGTCCGCTGAGGGGTCAGACCCCAAATTTTACTTTGATGCGTTGGGGAAGAACAGTTGCTGGCCCTTCACCGCGAAGTCGGCGATGGCCTGCTGGCCCTCGGCGGAGAGCAGCCACTCATGCCACTGGCCGGCCAGGTCGTGCTTGAGGTGGGGGTGGCGCTCGGGGTCGATCAGGACAGTGCCGTACTGGTTGAAGAGCGCCTCGTCGCCCTCGAACAGCAGCGCGAGATCCTGCGGATTCTCGAAGGCGACCCAGGTGGCGCGGTCGCTCATCACGTAGGCGTCCATGCCGGCGGCGGTGTTGAGGGTCGGGCCCATGCCGCTGCCCAGCTCGCGGTACCAGGGGGCGGCGGGCTCCACGCCGGCGGCTTCCCAGAGGCGCTGCTCGGCGCGGTGGGTGCCGCTGTCGTCACCGCGGGAGGCGAAGGGCACCTCGGCCTTGGCGATCAGACCCATTGCCTCGGCCACGCTCTCGGCATCGGCGATGCCGGCCGGGTCGCTGCCGGGGCCGATCAGCACGAAGTCGTTGACCATGACATCGGCGCGCTCGCTGCCGTAGCCCTCCGCGACGAAGGCCTCCTCGCCTGTGGTGTCGTGCACCAGCAGGCTGTCGGCATCGCCGCGGCGGGCGATCTCGAAGGCCTGGCCGGTGCCCACGGCCACCACCCGCACCTCGATACCGGTGGCCTCGGTGAACCGCGGGATGATGGCGTCGAACAGGCCCGACGCCTCGGTGGAGGTGGTGGAGGCCAGGACGATGTAGTCGTCGCTGGCCTGGGCCAGGCCGATGCCGGAGAAGGCGGCCAGGGCGATCGTCGCGAAGGGGCGTGGGGTCATCATGTCATCCTCGTCGGGTGGGGTTACCAGACCAGCTCGCCGCGCAGGAAGGCTCGTCCCTCGGGGGTCTGCGGTTCGGCGAAGAAGCGCTCGGCCGGAGTGTGTTCGATCAGGCGCCCCCCGTAGAGCAGCACGACGTCGTCGGCCAGGCGCTTTGCCTGGTTCAGGTCATGGGTGGTCATCACGATGCGCGTGCCGCGGCGGTGGAAGTCGAGCACGGCGTTCTCCACGGCGCGGATCGCCGCCGGGTCCAGCGCCGACGTGGGCTCGTCGAGGAACAGCACCTCGGGGCGGGTCAGCCAGGCCCGGGCCAGGGCCAGGCGCTGCTGCTCGCCACCGGAGAGCACACGGGCGGGGCGCTTCTCCAGGGGCGCGAGGCCGAAGCGGGCGAGCGCCTCCCGGGAGCGCTCGCGGCGCTCGTGCCTGGGCACGCCGGTCACCGCAAGCGCATAGGTCAGGTTGTCGATGGCAGAGCGCTTCAGCAGCACCGGGCGCTGGAAGACCATGGCCTGGCGCGGTGACGACCCCTCCCAGTGCACCCTGCCTGCGCTGGGTACCAGCAGGCCGTGGGCCAGACGCAGCAGCAGGCTCTTGCCGGCGCCGTTGGGGCCCATCACCAGGGTACGGCGGCAGCCCTCCAGCCGCAGGGTCAGCGGGTGCAGCAGCAGCTGGTCGCGGTGGGTGACCTGCACGGCCGCGAAGACGAGGGGGGCGATCCCGGCAGCGGTGGCGGGGAGGCGCATGTCGTTCATCCCAGCCGCCTCTGCGCTGTCTCGCCGACCAGGTGGGCGGCGGCGTTGACCAGCAGCACCAGCCCCAGCAGCACCAGGCCGAGGCCCAGGGCCAGCGGCAGGTTGCCCTTGCTGGTCTCCAGCACGATGGCGGTGGTCATCACCCGGGTCACGCCGTCGATGTTGCCGCCGACGATCATCACCGCCCCCACCTCGGCGCTGGCCCGGCCGAAGCCGGCCAGTATCACGGTGATCAGCGAGAAGCGGGCGTCCCACAGCAGGGTGGGCATCATGCGTGGCCGGGAGACCCCTAGCGAACGGAGCTGGTCGCGGTATTCGCCGTGGAGCTCCTCGATCTGCTGGCGGGTCAGGGCGGCGATGATCGGCAGGATCAGGATCACCTGGGCCACCACCATGGCAGTGGGGGTGAAGAGCAGGCCCAGCGGGCCCAGGGGGCCGGCTCGGGAGAGCAGCAGGTAGACCGCCAGGCCCGCCACCACCGGCGGCAGGCCCATCAGGGCGTTGAGCGCCACGATGACGATACTGCGGCCGGGAAAGCGCCACAGGGCCAGTGCCGCCCCCAGCGGCAGGGCGAGCAGGGAGGCGATGAGCACCGCGGTCAGCGAGACCTGCAGGGAGAGCGCCACGATGCCCAGCAGCACCGGGTCCATGCCCAGGATCAGGGCCAGGGCGGTCTGGAAGGCGTTGGCGTCGGCGTCGGCGGACATCGCGTTCTCCTGTTGTCTCGTTGCATCATGTGCGTTGAGCCGGCGCTTCGCATCCAACGGTGGAATTCATGCAGTCTCGTGCAAGATAAGAGCGTCTGCGCCGCGACCGGAGATGTCCCATGGAGAGTGGCCCGCCCCATGCCTACCTGACCACCGCCGAGGTGGCCGACTACCTGCGCCTCAAGGAGCGCAAGATCTACGACCTGGTGCGCCAGGGCGAGATCCCCTGCGTGCGGGTGACCGGCAAGCTGCTGTTTCCCCGCCAGAGCCTCGACCTCTGGTTGATGAACCACCTGGAGGGGGACCGGGCGGGCCACCGGCCCGTGCCGTGTGTCCTGGCGGGCAGCCAGGACCCGCTGCTGGAGTGGGCCGTGCGCGAGAGCGCCTCGGGGCTGGCGCTGCTGTGCCACGGCAGCGGCGACGGGGTCCGGCGGCTGCTGGACGGCGATGCCATGCTGGCCGGCCTGCACCTGCTGGACCCGGAGAGCGGGCGCTACAACGAACCGGCGAGGCTGGGCCTCGGCGGCATGCGTGACCTGGTGATGGTGCGCTGGGCGCGGCGCCGCCAGGGGCTGCTGCTGGCCCCGGACAACCCGCTGGACATCCAGCGGCTGGTGGACCTCACGCGGCCCGGCGTGCGGCTCGCCCATCGCCAGCCCGACGCGGGAGCGGCGCGACTGCTGGGACTGCTGCTGGCGCGGGAGGGGGTCGACAGGCAGCGCCTGACCCTGGCCCGGCACCCCTCGCTCAGCGAGGAAGACCTCGCCCTGTCGATCCGCCAGGGCGAGGCCGATGCCGGGCTCGGCGTCGAAGCGGCCGCGCGCCGCCAGGGACTGGCCTTCGTGCCGCTCCACGAGGAGGCCTTCGACCTGGCCATGCGCCGGCGCAGCTACTTCGAGCCACCGCTGCAGCGACTGCTGGCCTTCGCCCGGGAGCCGCGTTTCGGTGAACGCGCCGAGGCCCTGGGGGGCTACGACGTGAGTGAGCTGGGGCGTGTGGTCCATAACGCCTGAGGGCGGCGACTTGACGTCCGGCGCCTGTGGTCGATACTACTGATTAGACCGGTCGGTCTGAGAGGATGATGCATGACGCATATGACGAAGGAGCGCCTGCTGGAGGCAGGACTCGCCATGTTGCTGGAGCAAGGCTACAACGACCTGGGCATCCAGGCGCTGCTGGCGGCGACGGGGACCCCCAAGGGATCCTTCTATCATCACTTCCGCAGCAAGGAGGACTTTGCCCTGCAGGTCATCGACCGCTACATGGAGGACGTCCACCATGGGCTGGATCTGAGCCTGGGCAATGCCAGCCTGCCGCCCCTGGAGCGGGTGCGCCTGTTCTTCGAGCTGTCGCAGGAGAAGTACCGCCAGGACGGCTACCTGGGTTGCCTGCTCGGTGGCGTCGGCCAGGAGTTGTCGGGGATCAGCGAGACGTTCCGGCGCAAGATCGAGACCTGCTTCGCCAGCATCGCCGAGCGGGTCGCCGATAGCCTGGAGGAGGCTCGGCAACAGGGTGACCTGCCGGCGGACAGCGATCCTCGCCAGATGGCGGACCTCCTGGTGGACTGCTGGGAGGGGGCTGCCTTGCGCAGCCGGTTGCGCCGCGACCCAGGCCCTCTAGGGGCCATGCTCGACTTCTACTTCTCGGCCGCCACGAAGTGAGCCTGGCGGGTGGCCGCGAGCGGGGAGTCGGCGGCCAAGGCGATTACCGACTGGTCTGTTCCGGACGGCGTGACGTCGTCCACCACCAGTGGTGAGGGTCGGCGATCCGCCGGCCCGGGAGGTATCGAATGACAACTACCAACCTCTACGAACGCCTGGGCGGAGAGCGGGGCATCGCCTCGCTGGTCGACGACATCGTCGAGTCCCATATGCAGAACCCGCGCATCCAGGCGCGCTTCCTCCCCTATCGCGAGGACCCCGATCACCTGGAGGTGGTCAAGGGACACCTGCGCGACTTCCTCGCCGCCGGGAGCGGCGGCTCCGTGGCGTATCGGGGACGCAGCATGCCGGAGGCGCACCGCGGCATGAATATCAACGAGGCGGAATACATGGCCGCCGTCGACGATATCCTGGACGTCCTCGATCGCCATGGCATCGATCCCCAGACGCGTCAGGAGATGCTCGGCATCGCCTACTCGCTCAAGGGGGAGATCATGCACGTCTGAGGCGCCGGACCCGTCGTCGCCCGCCCGGGGGGCTCCCCCGGGCGGTTTCATATTGGCGCCTGCTGATTGGGCGGCACGATGCCCAGCCGCTTCATGCGCCGGTAGATGGTGGGGCGGGATAGCCCCAGCTCCCGGGCCACGGCGCTGACGTTCCACCGGTGGCGGCACAGCGCCCGGTAGAGCAGGTCCTGTTCCAGGGGCTGCGGAGTGGCCGGGCCCGGCCCGGCGGGTGCTCCCTCGAGGCCCGCGCTGACGGGACGCCTGGCCGCCGGATGGGCGAACTGGCCGTGCAGGCACTCCTCGGGGAGGTCGCTCACCACCACCTCGTCGCCGTCGCAGGTGGCGAGCGCGTAGCGCAGGGCGTTGTGCAGCTCGCGGATGTTGCCGGGCCAGGAGTAGGCGAGCAGGGCGCTCATGGCATCGCCGCGCAACCGTGCCTGACCGTCGCGCTCGCGGTTGAGCTCGCTGAAGATCCGCCGGATCAGGTAGCCCTTGTCGGCCCGCTCGCGCAGCGGCGGCAGGCGCAGGCTGGCGCCGTTCAGGCGGTAGAAGAGGTCCTCACGAAAGCGTCCGGCGGCGATCAGTTCGCGCAGGTCGCGGTGGGTGGCGGCGACGACGCGCAGGTCCACCTTGATGGGGCGGCTGGCCCCGATGGGCAGCACCTCCTGCTCGGCCAGTACCCGCAGCAGGCGAGTCTGCAACTGCAGCGGCATGTCGCCGATCTCGTCGAGAAACAGGGTGCCGCCGTCGGCCTGGGCGATCAGCCCCTTCATGCCCTTGCTGCGGGCGCCGGTGAAACTCCCGGGCTCGTGACCGAACAGCTCGCTCTCGATCAGCGATTCCGGCATGGCCGCGCAGTTGATGGCCACGAAGGGCTTGTCGCGGCGCCGACTCGACTCGTGCAGGGCGCGGGCCATGCGCTCCTTGCCGGTGCCGGTCTCGCCGATCACCAGGATGTTGATCGGCTCGTTGCGCAGCCGGGCGGCGCGGGTGAGGGTGTCGCGCATCGCCGGATCGTCGTCGGCCAGGGCCTCCAGCGGCGCCAGGCTCGAGTCGCGCCCCTCGCCGGGGCCGGGCATCGCGCTGGCTCGGCGGGGAGGCTCGATCAGGGCCGCGAAGTGAAGTTCGCGATGGCGGTGGGTGCGGAAGGCGCGCACCCGGTCGTCGCTGTGCTGGGGAATCGCCAGCACCTCGTCGACCTCGGCGTCGAGCAGGTCCTGGATGTTCCAGGCCCGGAAGGGGCGGGCCTCGCCCGCCTCCGGCAGCGGTAGCTCGTGGTGGCGCAGCAACTTGCGCCCGGCGGTGTTGGCCGCCACCAGGCTGCCGTCCGGCTCCATGGCCAGCAGGTAGCGGCGGTTGATCTGCACGAACTCCCGGGAGCGGTCCAGGCAGACGATGGGGTGATCGGCGTAGCGCTGCAGGAAGTAGGCGTCCTCGATCATCTTGGCGGTGTACTTGACCAGTTGCAGGGCAAAGGTCTGGGAGTGCTTGGACTCCGGCGAGTGGTAGGCGGAGATGTCGAGTACCGCCAGCAGCTGGCCGTGGGGGTCGAAGATTGGTGCCGCCGTGCAGGTCAGGCGAATATGGTGGGCGCTGAAGTGATCGCTGTGGTGGCAGGTGAGGGCACTGCGTTCATGGATGCAGGTGCCCACCGCACAGGTGCCGGCATGGGCCTCGCTCCAGTCGGCGCCCAGATAGAGGCCGGTGCGCTGGTGCTCGCGCTGGTCGGTCTTGGCGCCGAGGAACTGCACGGCGATGCCGCGGGCGTCGGTGAGCAGCACCACATAGCCCAGCGGCGCCACCTGACGGTAGAGCTGCTCGACCCCGGCCCGGGCCACCTGGAGCAGGTCGTCGGCCTGGTCCTGATGCTCGCGCAGGGTGGCGCCGGGCACGTAGCGGGCCGGGGTGGGGCGGGCCGGGTCCAGGCCATAGCGATCGATGCAGCGCCGCCAGGAGCGCTCGATGATCGCTGCCTCGCCCTGGGGCCCGGATCGATTCAGGGACTCGAGGATGGTCTCGACGTGCTGGCGTTGGCTCAGGCTGGTGGTCATGGTGTGCCTCTGCCGGTCGCGGTCGTTGTGATTGTCATGGTGTCAAGGTAAGGCGCCGGTCAGGCGATCGAGATACGACCTTGGTCGCCCCCTTTACAACTGTAACGGTGACTGTAAACGGCCCTGTCACGAAGTGTCCGGCCCGCTGTCACGTCCCGCGCCGTTCAGCCCCTCGCGCCGGGGTCGAAGTGGATCCGCTTTTCTCTTTCCTCTCAGTGACTTGACTCTTGTCTTCGTCAGTTTGGCACGGAAGCTGCCATGGCATGGGTGTGGCCATCGCCTCGGCGGGCCTGCCAACAACAAGATGAGGAGTCATGCCATGACCGCTTACCCCCGGGCGACGCTCAGCCGTCGCCGCTTCCTCACCCTCACCGGCGCCCTGACCGCCGGCAGCCTGGCGCTGGGCGCCGCCGGCCTGTGGCCGCGCTGGGCGCTGGCCGAGCCCGACCTGGCAAGGCGCCTGCTGCGCGTGGGTCGGGACATCTACCCCCACGAGGCGATCGAGGATCGCGACTACCTGGCGTCGCTCACCCCGCTGCTGGAGAAGCAGCGCGAGGAGATTGCCGCCGGGCTCGACGATCTGGATCGGCGCGCCAGTGCTGCCCATGGCAACGACTATGCCGGGATCGGGAATGACGACGAGCGCGAAGCGCTGTTGCGGGAGATTCAGCACACGCCGTTCTTCGCGCAGGTCAAGGGCAATCTGTTGATGGGGATCTACAACAATCCGGACCTGTGGCCCCTGTTCGGTTATGGGGGCTCTTCCTGGGAACAGGGCGGCTATCTCCACCGTGGCTTCGACACCGTTCCGGATTGGCTTTGACCGAGCCGCCGATGACGACGGGTCGCAGTCACTACCACGATAACAACAGAGGGGCACAAGAGAATGACCAGGCAATTTGATCTGAATGACGACAGCCTCGTGGTGATCATAGGGTCCGGTGCCGGCGGTGGCACCCTCGCCAATGAACTGGCGCAAAAGGGCATTCGCTCGGTGGTTCTGGAAGCCGGCAAGCGTTTCACCATGGAGGATATCGAAAATGACGAATGGGGGATGTTCAACAAGATAAGTTGGCTCGACCAGCGCAATCTGGTGGGGCCGTCTCGCCTGGCCGAGGACTTTCCCAACTTGCCCGCCTGGATCGTCAAGGGAGTCGGTGGCTCCACCATCCACTGGGCCGGGGTGGCCATGCGCTTTCAGGAACACGAGTTCAAGATGAAATCGCTCAACGGTGCCATCGCCGGCGCCAATGTGGAGGACTGGCCGCTGTCGCTGCAGGACCTCGAGCCCTATTACGCCCTTGCCGAAAAGAAGATGGGCGTGTGCGGCACCGAGGCGACCGGCATGCCGTTTCATGACAAGAGCACCCATTACCGGGTCATCGAAGCCGGTGCCAATCGAATCGGCGCCCGCTGCGAGCAGGCGCACCTGGCGATCAATACAGTGCCATTCGATGGGCGATCGCCCTGCCAGGTCACCGGGTTCTGCATGCAAGGCTGCCGCTTCGGCGCCAAGTGGTCGACCATGTATGCGGAGATTCCCAAGGCCGAAGCCACCGGCAATGTGGAGGTCAGGCCCAACTGCATGGCCCTCAGGATCGAGCATGACCGTGACGGAAAGGCGACCGGGGTGCTCTATGTCGATGCCGATGCCGATGGCGTGGAGCAGTTCCAGAGGGCGCGAATCGTCGCCGTGGCGGCCAATTCCATCGAGTCGCCGCGCCTCCTGCTCAACTCCGCCTCCAGCCTGTTCCCCGATGGGCTGGCCAACTCCTCGGGCCAGGTGGGCAGGAACTACATGACCCATGTCACGGGGGGCTCCTACGCCGAGTTCGATCATCCGGTGCATATGGAGCGCAGCACCGTGGTGCCCGGTATCGTCACGGAGTGGGAGGATAACGACCCTGCTCGCGGCCATGTCGGTGGCTACGAGCTGGAGGCCTTGCACCTTGGGCTGCCGTTCATGTCGGCGTTTCTGGACCCGGGCGCAGCCAATGGCTGGGGGCGAAAATTTGCCCAGTCCATGGAGAACTACAGCCGGATGGCGGGCTTCTGGATCTGCGGGGAAGACCTTGCCCTGGAGTCCAACCGTATCACCCTGCATCCCACGGAGAGGGACCCGTACGGCTTGCCGGTGCCGGTGGTTCACAAGGCGGATCACGACAACGATACGCGCATGCGCAACCACGCCTACCGGATGTCCAAGGAGTTGTTCACGGCCATCGGCGCGCACCATGTGAATGACCTGCCGCCCTATCCGGCCAGTCACAACATGGGCACCAATCGCATGCATGCCAATGCCCAGGATGGCGTCGTCAACCAGTGGGGGCAGTCCCACGACATCGATAACTTGTTCATCTCCGACGGCAGTCAATTCACCAGCAGTGGGACGGAAAACCCGACCCTGACCATCGTTGCCCTGACCATTCGTCAAGCCGATTACATTGCCGAGCGCATGTCACGCGGCGAACTCTAAGAGGAGAGATATCCATGCAACCGACAGCCGAACAGCGGCGCTGGATGTACCGCCACATGGTGCTCAGCCGCTACCTCGAGGAGCGCATCGAGGCGCTCTACATGGAGGGCAAGACGCCGGTCTTCAACATGGCCAAGGGGCCCATCCCCGGGGAGATGCACCTCTCCAACGGCCAGGAGCCCTGTGCCGTGGGGGTCTGCGCCCACCTCACGGCGGACGATATCGTCACCGCCACCCACCGTCCCCACCATATCGCCGTGGCCAAGGGGGTCGACCTGGATGCCATGGTCGCCGAGATCTTCGGCAAGGCCACCGGGCTCGCCGGCGGCCGCGGCGGTCATATGCACCTCTTCGACGCTGCGGTGAACTTCTCCTGCTCGGGGATCATCGGCGAGGGCCTGGGCCCGGCGGTGGGGGCGGCGCTCTCCCGCCAGATGCAGGGCAAGCCCGGTGTGGCGGTGGCCTTCATGGGCGAGGGGGCCGCCAACCAGGGGGCCTTCCACGAGGCGCTGAACCTGGCGGCGGTGTGGCAGCTGCCGGTGGTCTTCGTCATCGAGGACAACGCCTGGGGGATCTCGGTGGCCAAGCAGGCCGCCACCGCCGTGCCGCGCAACGACGTGCGTGCCACCGCCTACGGCATGCCCGGCCATCACGTGGCCGACAACGACGTGGAGGGCGTCTTCGCCGCCGCCGGTGAGGCGATCGCCCGGGCCCGGGAGGGGCAGGGGCCGAGCCTGATCGAGATCGAGACCTCCCGGCTTGCCGGCCACTTCATGGGCGACGGCGAGGACTACCGGCCCAAGGGGGAGAAGGAGGGACTCGCCGATCCCGTTCCCCGCTATCGCACGGCCCTGCTCGACGCCGGGGTGCTCGACGAGGCGGGTGACGATGCCCTGGTGGCCGAGGCCCATGAGCGGGTCGAGGCGGCCATCCGCTTCGCCCAGCAGAGCGACTTCCTGCCGCCCGAGGCGGCCCTGGAAAATGTCTTCGTCGAATCGGGAGAACCACAATGACTACTGCGACCAGGAGCGCCAGCCGCAAGCTGACCATCGCCCGGGCCATGGCCGAGGCGACTGCCCAGGAGATGCGCGTCGACCCGCGGGTCTTCGTGATGGGCGAGGACGTGGGCCCCCTGGGCGGGGTCTTCGGCAACACCCGTGGCCTGCATGAGGAGTTCGGCCCGGAGCGCATCCGCGATACGCCGATCTCCGAGACCGCCTTTATCGGTGCCGCCGTGGGGGCCGCCTCGGACGGCATGCGGCCCATCGTCGAGCTGATGTTCGTCGACTTCTTCGGCGTGTGCATGGACGCCATCTACAACCTGATGGCCAAGAACACCTACTTCTCCGGCGGCAAGGTTCCGGTGCCCATGGTGCTGATGACCTCCACCGGCGGTGGCTACTCGGATGCCGGCCAGCACTCCCAGTGCCTCTACGGCACCTTCGCCCACCTGCCGGGCATGAAGGTGGTGGTGCCGAGCAACGCCTATGACGCCAAGGGGCTGATGACCGCGGCGATCCGCGACGACAATCCGGTGGTCTTCATGTACCACAAGGCGCTGCAGGGCATGGGCTGGCTGGGCACCGAGAAGGGCGCCACCGTGGCGGTACCGGAGGAGGCCTACACCGTGGAGATCGGTAAGGCCGCCGTGGCCCGGGAGGGGCAGGACCTGACCCTGGTCAGCCTCGGCGCCGGCGTGCACCACTGCCTGCGCGCCGCCCAGGCCCTGGAGGAGGAGGGCTTCTCCGCCGAGGTGATCGACCTGCGCAGCCTGGTGCCGCTGGACCGCGAGACGGTGCGGGCCTCGGTGGCCAGGACCGGCCGGCTGATCGTGGTGGACGAGGACTACCACAGCTATGGCGTCAGCGGCGAGATCATCGCCAGCGTCGCCGAGCACCCGGGCTGCCGCCTGCGCGCCGCCCCCAAGCGGGTGGCCTACCCGGACATCCCCATTCCCTTCGCGCCGACCATGGAGCAGTGGGCCCTGCCCAATGCCGACAAGATCGTCGCCGCCTTCCACCAGATGCTGACCGAAAGTTGAGGAGAGACCCCCTATGACGACCGAAATCACCGTACCCGAGGACCTCTGGGAGGGCGAGACCGAAGGCGTGATCACCGCCTGGCTGGTCAACGACGGGGCCGAGGTCGCCCAGGGCGACCTGGTCGCCGAGGTGATGGTGGAGAAGGCCCAGTACGAGATAGAGGCCCCGCTCTCCGGCCGACTCAGCATCGCCAAGGAAGAGGACGAGGTGGTGAGCAAGGGCACCCCGATCGCCACCCTGGAATCCTGAGGAGAGACCGCATGAGACTCGACGTGCAGGAGACCGCCGCCCCCACGGGGGCGGATGACGCCACGGCGTCGATCAAGCTGCGCGGCATGCGCGGCATGATCGCCTCGAAGATGCTGCAGAGCCTGCAGCAGTCGGCCCAGCTGACCCATCACGCCAGCGCCCGCCTCGATGCCCTGCAGGCGCTGCGGCGGCGCCGTCGCGACGCCGAGCTGCCGGTACCCTCGGTGCAGGACCTGCTGCTGCGCCTGACCGTCCAGACCCTGGCCGACTTCCCGGCCCTCAATGCCACCCTGGAGGAGAACTGCATCACCCGGCATGCCGCGGTGCACCTGGGCCTGGCGATTCCGCTGCCCGACGACCTGCTGGTGGCCCCGGCGCTCTTCGATGCCCAGGCCCTGAGCCTGGGCGAGCTGCCCGAGGCGCGCCAGGCGCTCACCGAGCAGGCGCGCAACGGCAAGCTCGGGGTCAGGGCGCTCACCGGCGCGACCTTCACGGTATCCAACCTGGGGCGTTCCCGGGTGCACCACTTCACGCCGCTGCTCAACCTGCCCCAGGTGGCGATCCTCGGCATCGGTGGTGTGGAGACCCGGGCCGTGCCAGACTCGGACGGCTGTCGCGCCGTGGAGGTGATCGGCCTGTCGCTGACCTTCGACCATCGCGCCGTCAATGGGGCGCCGGCGGCGGCCTTCCTCGATGCCCTCTGCGAGCGTATCGAGGGGTTGGCCAGCGATGCCTTCGACGATGAACTCTGATGCGGAGCCCGACCCCATGACGCACGCCTTCTCCCTGCAGACCGACTCCCTGACCCTGCGCCGCCCCAGTGTGGCGGAGGGCCTGGCCCTGGAGGAGGCGCTGCTGGAGTCGATCTGCCAGGGCGAGGGCGAGTTCGCCCTGCTGGCCTGGTCGCCCCAGGACCGTGCCCTGGTGATGCCGCGTCGCCATGAGCGGCTGGCGGGCTTTCCCGAAGCCCGAGACGCACTGCGTGAGCGGGGCTGGCCGATCCAGTTCCGTTCCACCGGCGGCACCCCGGTGCCGCAATGTCCGGCAGTGGTCAACGTGGCCCTGGCGCAGCGCTGCCGGGTGGGGAGTTCGTCAGCCCATCTGGAGTGGGGCTATCGCCGGCTTGGAGAGCCCTGGTGCGCTTGGCTCGAGGCGCTCGGCGTGAAGGGGGCCGATCTTGGGGCGGCCCCCGGTGCCTACTGCGACGGCCGCTTCAATGTCCGCATCGGCGGACGCAAGCTGGTCGGTACCGCCCAGCGCTGGCGCCGCGTACGTGGCTGCAAGGATATGGCGATGCTGGCCCACGGTGCCATGCAGGTGGGCGAGACGCCGGAGGCCCTGGTCGCGGTGGTCAATGCCTTCCAGGCCGCCATCGGCGACCCTCAGCGCTTCGCCGCGGGCAGCCATGTGGCGCTGTACCAGGCACTACCCGACCTCGATCTCGAGACAGCGCTGCCCGGGCTGCTGGCGCGCCTGCAGGAAGCTGAGTGAAAGGAGAGTGATGTCACCTCCCGCTCAGGTCATGTAAGCACGGGGCCCGGATGGGCCCCGTTCCGGCAGGTGTTGCCGAGCGGCCATGCGGCTGCCGTCAGGGTTGAACCTCGCCCACCTCCCCGGCGAACTCGTGGCCCATGATGATGGGAGCACGCTGCTGGCTGAGGGGATGGGGTGTCTCGACCTGGAATCTCGACCGCTTCCACGCGAAGGTCCCTGGCCTTGTACCAGACGGCGGCTTTCATGGTGTCATTTATCTTGTTACCTCAAATGTGATCCTGTCGATGAAGCCAGTCTCGTGCAGCGAGATGGTCTCCGGCCGATCTTCTCGCCTTGGCCTACCGCCACCACGGGCTTGGCGATGTCGGCGCCCCGGATACGGGAAAAGGTCCGGGGCGGCATCCTGGAATGCCGCCGCGGATGGGAGAAGCTCAGAAACGCGGATCCCAGAGCCGGCTGCCGGTCTCGGCCTCATAGCCCATGCCGTGAGGAGAGGTGACCACCTCCAGCTGCATGCCCCAGGGCGCCATGAAGTAGACCCAGCTCAGGCCCTCCACGGGCCCCTCGGTGAAGGTCTTGGGTTCGCCCAGCACTTCCACATCATGCGCTTCCAGGTACGCGACAGCGCTGTCCATGTCGTCCACGTAGAAGGCGATATGGTGGCCGCCGATATCGCTGTTGCGTGGCTGCTCGGTGCGCTGATCGGGGGCGGTGTACTCGAAGATTTCCAGGTTGGTGCCGTTGCCGCAGCGAACCAGGTGGGCGGCGGGGATGGTGGCCTCCTTGTGGACATCGAGGTTCTCGCTCATCCAGTCATCCTCGAAGGGCCCGAAGGGACCGATGGTGAAGAAGGCCTCGCAGCCGATCACCTCGACGAAGAAGTCCACCGCCGCCTGGCGATCGGGCACGGTAAAACCGAAGTGCTGGGTGCCGCGCATGCCGGGCAACTCGGCCTGGACGGCCTGGCTGGCCAGCAGCAGTGCCAGGGAGAGGGGGGCTGAAAGGGAAGCGCGTTTTAAGGAATCGAACATGGCAGGTCTCCATTGCTTTGCATTGTTATTGGTGACGTTTGTCGGTGGCGGATGCCACCGGAATGAATTAGCAATGACCATGCCAATTCATGGCGTCGAGTGGCGCCATGAATGCTTGTGTTTATCAGGAATGACGGGACGATAATGCGCATGACAGTTGTCAATGGTGATGCATCGGTGTGACAGGTGTCACGTTACAGGAGAGCACTGCACTGCTCGGAAGGCATCCGTCAGGAACATGGCGGCTTCTGGAAGCGGCAGTAGAGATACCTCTGCTCCACGCCACCCGGCGTGACGTGCAGTGCCTGGTGGTGCTCGTGCAGGATGAGCGAGGCGCCGAGTGCCTGGTGCAGGCCTTCCGGGGTGTAGCGGACGACGTCGAGGCCGCTGCAGGTCGGTGGCGCCTCGGGGGCAAAGGTGGCGATCACGATATGCCCACCTGTGACCAGGGCTCGCCACAGCCGGTCGACGTAGCGGGCGCGGTCCTCGGCGCTGGTCAGGAAGTGGAAGACGGCCCGGTCGTGCCAGATCGCGTAGTGGTCGTCGGGGAGTATCACGTCGGTGACGTCGCCCTCGAGCCAGCGCACCCGGTCGGCCCGCTCGCCGAGCCTCGCCCGCGATTGTGCCAGGGCGGCCGCGGCGATATCGAGGACGGTGAGATCCTCGAAGCCGGCCTCCAGGAGGTCGTCGACCAGGGTGGCCGCGCCGCCGCCCACGTCGATGATCGGGGCCGTCCGGGAGACCCCGGTGCGCCGTATCAGGGCCAGGGAGCTCCGCAGGCTGGGCTCGTACCAGCCGAGCCGCTCCGACGGCTTGGTCGCATAGAGGCGTTCCCAATGCGGTTTGGTGGTCATCGTACGCTCCGCGCCTCGGTGGTTTCCCCGGCGACTCCCGGGTCCGCCGGCATGGCGAGCCCGAGATTCCCCGCCACCCGATTGTCGCCGCTCGGGCGTGTGCCCGCCAGGGCTGCCCGGTACGCCTCCCTCGAGGGCGGCGCCCCCAAGTGCCACTGCGGGCGAGGGGGCTCGGTGGCGCGGAAGCCCTCACTGGCTGCCGCTCCCGTCCTCGCTCACGGTTGTCGAGCCGCGCGCCGGCAGGCGACGCGAAAACGGGCTGGAGCTGCTAGAACTGAGGGTGAGATATCGTCGGGACCTTCACCGGAACGTCCCGGCGATGTCGTATGGCGGCCGCGGCCGCCACGGTACATGGCTTCCATGCGGGAGGTAATGCCATGAATTCCGCTTCCGAGTACACCTGCGAATACGTCGAGTTCTGGAACGAGACCCTGGCCGAGAAGTTCGACCGCTTCCAGGACATCCTGATGAATGGCCTCAGCTACCACAGCCAGGTCCCCCTCGGGAGACTCGAGGTGGCGCCGGGATCGCGGATCCTCGATGTGGGCTGCGGCTGGGGGGACACGGCCATCGCCCTGGCACGCAAGACCGGATCCGAGGGCGAGGTGCTGGGCATGGATTGCGTCGACCGGTTCCTGGAAGACGCGCGACGACGCGCCGACGTGGCCGGCCTGACCAATGTCCGCTTCGTGGGCGCCGACGTCGAGCGCCACCCCTTCGACCCCGAGTATGACCTGTGCTTCTCGCGGTTCGGCATGATGTTCTTCGAGCATCCGGTCGTCGCCATGCGCAACGTCCACAAGGCGCTCAAGCCCGGCGGCGAGCTGATGTTCATCGTCTGGCGCGACATCGAGGACAACCCCTGGCTGGGCCTTCCCAAGCAGGTGGTGCTGGATTTCCTGCCGCCGCCGGGAGAGGACGCGCGCACCTGTGGGCCGGGGCCTTTCTCGATGTCCAACCCCGACGTGGTCCGCCAGCAGCTCGAGATCGCCGGTTTCGAGGATATCCATTTCGAGCGCAACGACGGGCCGGTCGAGGTCGGCGATTCGGTGGAGAACGCCATGCGTTTCCAGCTTGCCCTGGGCCCGGCGGGGGAGGTGTTCCGCGAGGCCGGCGAGGAGGCCGAGCGCCAGCGCCCCCAGATCGAGGAAGCGCTGCGCAACGCCCTGTCACCCTATGAGCAGGACGGGAAGATCGTCATGGGGTCGAGCTCCTGGACCATCACGGCGCGCCGGCCGGCCGGCTGACGGACCCGGAGCCCGTCGTGGCGCGGTACCGCGCGATCGGCAGGCCGAGACCGCACGGGCGGTGGCAAAGCCGGCAGCAACGCCACGGCAATCGCCAGGATACCGATCATCCCCGATCCTCTTCGCCTTGACTGGCGGGGGAGGCGTCGTCTGTCGTCGAGAGCGGGCGGAAGGTGTCCGCGAAGACCGTGTTCAGGTCGAAGGTCGAACGCTCGCCCAGGGCGTCGAAATGCTGATCCAGCCACTGGTCGGCCCAGACGCGGCCCTGGGCATGCAGGCGGGAGAGGAAGTCCCACTCGGCGTTCATCTTGCTGGAGGCGCTCAGCGCCTCGGCCTCGTGCTCGGCATGGATCAGGTGCAGGCGCATTGCACGGTATCTCTCGAGCTCCAGCCCCTCGGCGTCGATCAGCTGCTGCAGCAGCTGGATGCTGCGCAGCTCCTTGATCAGGCTCGAATTGAAGGTGATCTCGTTGATCCGGTTGATGATCTCCCGGGAGCTGTCGGGCAGCTTGCGACGCACGAGGGGGTTGACCTGGACCACCACCAGGTCACGGCAGCCCTGGTCGTCGACCAGTGGATAGAGCGCAGGGTTGCCGCTGTAGCCGCCGTCCCAGTAGGCCTCGCCATCGATCTCCACCGCCGGGAACATGAAGGGCAGGCAGGCTGACGCCATCACGGTATCGACCGTCAGCTCGGGCTGGCGAAATATCTTGGCCCGACCGGTACGCACGTTGGTGGCGGTGACGAACAGCTTGACCTTTCGGCAGGCGTTGACCCGCTCGAAGTCGACTCGCTCGTGCACCAGGTCACGCAGCGGATTGATGCCGAGGGGGTTGAGCCTGGCCGGTGAGATCAGCTGGGTGAGGCTCTCGAAGAACAGGTAGCTCGGTGAATGGTCCAGGCTGTCGTTGCCCATCAGCCGGTCCCAGGGGCTGCGCTGGATGGGGGAGAAGCGCGCCGCGTCGCTGACTGCCTTCCAGAAGCCGTGCAGGGCGTCGCGGGCGCCGTCGCGGCCGCTCCTGTGCAGCCCGTCGGCCAGCACCACGGCATTCATGGCGCCCGCGCTGGTGCCGCTGATCCCGTCGATCTCCAGGCGCTCCTCCTCCAGCAGGCGGTCCAGCACGCCCCAGGTGAGTGCTCCGTGGGAGCCACCGCCCTGCAGGGCCAGATCGATGCGTTTCCTTTCGCCCTTGGCCATGTTCCCGCCCTCCCCATGCCGTGATGCTGTCACGCAGTCTAGGCCTCCTGCCGGCCACTGTCTGCAGGCGGCCGGGATCGTCGTTCACGGCCGTTCGGCCCTGGCTGGGGTGCGCATGCTTCCCTGGCGTCAGGACGGCGCGATGTTCTGGTTGAGCCGGAACAGGTTGGTCGGGTCATGGCGGCGCTTGATCTCGACGAGCCGGTCGTGGTTCTGCCGGTAGTTGGCGCGCACCCGATCGGCGTCGTCTCCGGACATGAAGTTCACGTAGCCCCCCTCCTCGGAGTAGGGGCGCAGCGCCTCATGGTAGGCGCGCCCCCAGGCCATGTTGTGCTCGCTGTCGGCGGGCTCCGGCCAGCTCGGGCCGATCACCGTCGCGAAGGTCGCGTCCCGGTAGGCGAAGGCCGTGGCGTCGGGCGCGACGCGCTGGCAGGCACCATCGATGGGGAACAGCAGCGTCGCGCTCTGCAGGCACGGCATCCGGGCGCCGAAGTCGAGATGCACGTCGATCGCCTCGTCGCTCAGCTCCCGGGTGAAACAGCCCTTCCAGTAGTGATGGAGGCCGGCGGGCAGCAGCTCGTCGAACAGGGTGTTGATCACGGGGTAGGGCATGCGCTGGACACTCTGGCCGAGGACGGGGCCCAGTCGGTCGAGGCGTTCGCGTACTGCCCGGTCCTCGTCGGCGGGCCCGCTCCAGCAGGTCAGTACCACGATCACCGGCTGGCCGTGCCAGGCTTCGGGGAGGAACGGCAGCGGCGGGCCGAGCGTGATGCCGAGTATCGCCCCGAGTGCCTCGGGGGCCTCGGCGATCCACTCCCGGTAGTGGCGCATGACCTCCGCCTCGAGCGGATAGAAGGTCGGCCCGCCGAGGATGTCGGCCACGTCATGCAGGCGGTACTCGAAGGAGGTGACCACGCCGAAGTTGCCGCCGCCGCCGCGGATGGCCCAGAACAGGTCCGCATGGCGGTTTTCGTCGCAGGTCAGCAGACGGCCCTCGGCCGTGACCAAGTCGGCCGACAGCAGGTTGTCGCAGGAGAGACCGCAGCGCCGGGACAGAAAGCCGAGGCCTCCGCCCAGCGTCAGGCCGGCGATACCGGTCGAGGAGACGATCCCCCCGGTGGTCGCCAGGCCGAAGGCGGCGGTGGCGTGGTTGAGGTCGGCCCAGGTGCAGCCGCCCTCGGCACGGACGCTGTGTGCCTCGGGGTCGACCCGGAGGCCGCGCATTCGCTCGAGGGACAGCACCAGGCCGCCATCGCAGGTCCCGAAGCCGGGTACGCTGTGAGCACCGCCGCGCACGGCAAGGGGAAGGTCGTGCTTCCTGGCGAAGGTCACGCTGGCCATGACGTCCGCGACATCCACGGCCTGCACGATGAGCCTCGGGTGGCGGTCGTGCATCGCGTTGTATACCCGGCGTGCCGATTCGTATCGTGGATCATCGGGCTGGATCAGGTCTCCGTGCAGGCTTGCCGCGAATGCGCGAATCGTGTCCGTGGCCAGGGCGAGGTCCTGGTGAGGTTGCCTGCTGATGTTCGAGACGGCCATCTTGCACCTCCGGTTCATTGCCTTGTCGGATGGTCGCCGGGACTTCCCGGCTCGAGCCCGTCCCCGCCATGGGGGAGGTACTCAAGGGATAGCCGGGGCCCATTCCCGCGGCGTGACAGGAGCGTGACATGACCCTGGCGGCGCCGGGGGCCAAGGCTTACGCTGATGCCAGGAGGTTGGTGACCATGCCCCATCTGCATGTCTCGCTGCTGGGTGAGTTCGCCTGCCATGCGGCCGACGGGACGCCGCTCGTCTTCCCGACCCGCAAGGTCGAGGCGTTGCTCGCCTACCTGGCGGCGAGTCCGTCGCGACGGCACCCGCGAGAGAAGCTGGCCGGGCTGCTGTGGGGCGACATGCCCGAGTCCCGGGCGCGAACCAACCTGCGCCAGGCGCTGTCGCGCCTGCAGCAGGCGCTGCCGGAAAGCGCACGGGGTTGCCTGGCCATCACTCCCCGAGAGGTGGGGCTGCGGGCGAGCATGACCGCGGTGGACCTCGACACCTTCCAGCGACTCGCGGCCGACGGCACCCCGGAGACGCTGGAGCGCGCGCTTGCACTGTATCGCGGACCCTTCCTGGAGGGCATGGCCGATTGCGGAGAGGCGTTCGAGGAGTGGCTGATGGTGCAGCATCGGTGGCTGGACGAGCAGCTGCAGCAGCTGATGCACCGACTGCTCGAACACTATGTGCTCACCGGCGCCATCGACCCCGCCATCCAGCTCGCCCTGCGGTTGCTGGCGCATGATCCCCTGGACGAGGGGGTGCAGCAGACCCTGGTCCGCCTCTACCTCTACCAGGATCGGATAGGAGCGGCGCTCGCGCAGTACCGGCAGTTCCGCGAACGGCTCGCCGATGAACTCGGTATCGACCCGTCACCCGAGACCGAGGGGCTGAAGGCCGAGATCCTGCAGCGGCTGCCGGGCCCCCCGGGCGAGGTGTCATGGGAGAGGGACGACCTGCCGGAGTGCTCCCGCGTGATCGACGCCGCCGCCGAGGCCCGTGCCCGGAGGCGGGCCGAGGTCACCGAGCGTCCCTCCATCGCCGTGCTGGCCTTCATGCCGCTCGAGGATGGCCGTCGCCAGCGTCACCTCGGTGACGGCCTGGCGGAGGACATCGCCACGGAGCTCGGCCGCTTCTGCGAACTCGACGTCATCGCGCCGGCCAGTGCCCTGGCGTACCGGGACTCCCGGGTTCCACCGGCGCGGGTCGGCAGTGAGCTCGGTGTCGATTACCTCCTCGAGGGGCAGCTGCGGCATCGCGGTGACCGGCTCCGGCTCACCGCCCGGCTGCTGTCGACGGCGAGCGCGCGTCAGGTCTGGGCGGAACGCTACGACTGCCTCCTCGATGAGCTCTACGAGGTCCAGGACGACATGGTCTGCCGGATCGTCGGTAGCCTGGTCGGGCGCATCGAGGATGACCGGCTGGCCCTGGCCCACCGCACTCCTCCCTCGAACTGGCAGGCCTATGAGCTCTGGCTGTGTGGCTGGCATGCGCTGCGACAACCCGACCTGCCGGCCATTCGCGAGGCACGCCGCTACTTCCGGCAGGCGCTGGCCAGGGACCCGAACTTCGCCCGGGCCTATGTGGGGCTCGCTCTCGCGCACCTCGACGAGTGGGCCTGTTACTCCTGGAACTACTGGGTGTTCCTGCAGGAGGAGGCACTGGCGCTGGGCCGCAAGGCGGTTGCCCTGGATCCCCGGGATCACCGCGCCCGCTGCATGCTGGGCCTGGCGGAGCTCTACGGCGGGCATTACGAGGCCGCGAATCGGGAGCTGTCACTGGCACTGGAGCTCAATCCCAACGACGCCGACGTGCTGGCCCATGCCTCCTTTGCGCTGGCGCTGATCGGCGAGCCGGAGCGTGGGGTCGAGGCGGCCCGCAAGGCCCTGAGGCTCGCCCCCCATCGGCCTGACTGGTACGCCGGCATGGCCGGCATCGCCTTCTTCAGCGCCCGCCGCTACGAGGAGGCCATCGACACCATGGCGACCAGCCCGCAGGCCTTCTGCAACACCCCGGCGTTCATCGCCGCGTCCCATGCCCATCTCGGGCACCCGGAACAGGGCGCCGGCCACCGGGAAACCGTCTACCGCCACTACCGTTACCAGCTGGCCCGCGGCACCTTCCCCGCGGACACGACCTGCCTCGACTGGCTGACGGCGCTCGATCCCTATCGCCGCCGCGACGACGCGGAGCACTACCTCGCGGGGCTGCGCCGGGCCGGGTTCGAGTAGCCGGCGCGCTGTCCGCCGCGGGCCGATCGGGCCCCGCCGGTCGCTTCAGGGCCGGCAGACGTACCAGTAGTTCTGGAAGTCGTGGTCGAGCTCGTGGACCGCGACATCGGCGAAGCCGGCGGTGTGGAAGTAGTCCAGCGCCTTCTCCCGGCCCCACATAGCGCCGAGTCCCTCGCCGCCGCGCGCCAGCGAGACCGTCATGCAGTGCATGCAGGAAAGGGTGTAGAGCAGCGGCCCGATGGGGTGGTCGCGGTCGTGGTGGTGGTGGCTCGAGCCCTTGATGTCCTGGGCCAGGTAGACGCCGTCGTCGGCCAGGGCGCGACGGATGCCGCGCAGCAGGGCCGGCGGGTCGGCCTGGTCGTGCACGGCGTCGAAGGTGGTGATGAGATCGAAGGCCGCCGGTTCGGCCGTGCGGTCGAAGTCGGTCAGGTCGCGCACGTCGAAGACCACGTTGGTGTTGCCGAGGGCCTCGGCCTCCCGACGCGCCGCGGTAATGGCCGCCTCGGAGAGGTCGTAGCCGGTGAAGCGGCTGTTCGGGAAGCGCTGCGCCAGGGTGTTGAGGGCCCGGCCACGGCCGCAACCGGCGTCGAACACGCGGATCCCCCGCTCCAGGCGTTCGGCCAGCCCCGGCACCAGCGGCAGGATGTGCGACTCCAGCGCCGGCACCACCGACTGGCCGCTGTCCTCGGCCATGATCTCGTGGAAGCGCCCGAAACGCTCGTAGGGCACGCCGCCGCCGTCGCGGAAGCAGCGCACGATGTCGTCCTCCACGGTGCCGAGCAGCGGGATGTACTGGGCGAACACCGCGATGTTGTCGGTCGGCGAGCGCCGGCTCAGGCAGGCGGCGTGCTCCGCGGGCAGCTGGTAGGTGCCGGCGGTCGGGTCGTGCTCGATGAGGTCGCCCACGGTCATGGCGCCCAGCCATTCGCGCACGTAGCGCTCCTGGAGGCCGGCGCGGTCGGCGATCTCGCCGCTGGTGGCCGGGCCCATCCCGGCCAGGGTGTCGAAGAGGCCGGTGCGATGGCCGAGCGATGTCATCAGGCACAGGGCCCCGTTGTTGAGGATCTCGACGAGCCGCTCGGCGAAGGCCTCGGCGCGTCGCTCGTTGAAGGCGGCCTCGGCGGGGGCCGTCGCGCGTGATGCAGTCATGGTCCTTCCCCCTGTGGTGGTAGGTTCTGGCCGGGATGCCCGGCGTCACTACAAGGGTGGTCGCGCTCGGGGGGCGCGACCAGTGAACCCGTGGTCGGGTTCTCGTGGCATCGCCGGAGTCGTCTACAATCAGCCATATACGCAGCGTGGTCCCGGGCCGCGGCATGGCCCCGGCCGGGGTGGGGCCGACCAACTGGACCTCCGGTACGGTAGCGGCGGGAGATGACCATGGGCAGGGGCGAAGCGACCCGCGAACGGATCCTGGCGATCACGGAAGCGGCGGTACTGGCGAAGGGCTTCGGCGCCACCTCCATCGAGGAGGTGATCGCCGAGGCCGGGCTCACCAAGAGCGGCTTCTTCTACCACTTCCGCGACAAGAACGAGCTGGCGCGGGCGCTGCTCCAGCGCTACATGGAACGCGAGGATGTCCTGCTCGACGATGTCTTCGACCGCGGCCGCGAACTGGCCGGCGATCCGCTGTACGGCTTCCTGGCCGGCCTGAAGCTCCTGGCAGAGACGATGAGCGACCTGCCCGGCGACTATCCGGGCTGCCTCGTCGCCACCTACTGCTACCAGGAGCGTCTCTTCGATCGCGGCGTGCGCGAGCTCAACCGCCGCATCGTGTTGCACTGGCGGGCACGCTTCAGCGCCATCCTGGCCGAGGTCGTCGAGCAGCATCCGCCGCGGGAACCGGTGGACGCCGAGGCCCTGGCCGACATGGTGTCGACGGTCATCGAGGGCGGCCTGGTGCTCGGCCGCGCCACCGGGGATCCGCGGATCCTCCCCACCCAGTTGATGCTGTTGCGTCGCTATGTCCAGCTGCTGTTCGAGCCGAGCAGCGAGGCGCTGCAGTGAGGGGCGGGTGTTGCCCGCGGCGGCGCCCTCAGCCCAGCGCCTCCGCTACGGCCTCGATGGCCTGCGGGTCGACAGCGCTCGTCGGTGCGACGCACCAGGCGTCGTGCACCAGGGCGGTGAGCGTCGCGATCCCCCCCTCGGCGACCGGCAGGTGCCCGGAGAGCACCGTCGCCGGCGCCAGGCGCTCGAGGGCGGTGAGGGCGCGGCCCAGGGCGGCGCGGTCGGCCGTCGCCAGCCAGGGCGCGTCGATCGTCGACCAGGTCACCAGGCCGTCGCGCAGGGTGCTCGACTCGATCTCCGCCACGCTCTCGGCCGGCGACGGGAGCAGGGCACCGAAGCTGTCGGCGGCGAACAGGGCGCGCGAGCGGGTGTCGAGGAAGCCCAGGGTCTCCGGCGCGTCGTAGTAGGGCGGGCGCAGCGGCACCAGTTCGCGGTCGCCGAGCGCCAGGCGATCGCCGGGCTCGAGCAAGTGGACGCGGCCGGTGTCGAGGCCGAGCAGGCCCATCTTGCCCATGCCCAGGAAATTGGTGACCACCTGGGCCCGGGGAGCGCGCGCCAGCAACCGGCTGAGGTTGCCGATATGGTCGGCATCGGTGTGACTCAGCCAGATCCAGCGCAGGTCGGCGAGGTCGATCTCGGCCTCCAGCGCTGCGACGAAGGCGTCGCCGAGGGCGGCCAGGCCGGTGTCGACCAGCACCGGCTCGCGGCCCTTGTGCAGGAAGGCGTTGATGGCGAGTCCGCCCATGCCCGGCAGGGGCAGGAAGGCGGGCAGCACCCGCCAGTCGCTTCCGGCATCCCGGGTCGGCAGCATCAGGGGATAGTGGTTGGTTGTCATTGGGGACTCCACTCTCGTTCATGGGACGATCTTGTTTTGGGTGAACAGGCGTGTTCACAAATGAAGTGATAGGCCCGCCATCGGTCCTTGTCAAGAATTGAGTGAACAGGTATGTTCAACCAATGACCAGGACACGCCGTTACACCCAGCGCAAGCGTGCGGCCGCCCGGGAGGGGACCCGCGAACGCATCGTCGAGGCGACGATGCAGCTCCACGAGGAGGTCGGGCCGCGCGCCACCAACATCAGCGCCATCGCCCGGCGGGCCGGCGTGCAGCGCCTGACCGTCTACCGCCACTTCCCCGACGAGACGGCGGTCTTCGAGGCCTGCACCTCGCGGTGGCTGGAACTGCACCCGCCGCCGGAGCCCGCCGCCTGGGCTTGCTGCGAGGCGGGCCCGGCGCGCGTGCATGCCGCCCTGCTGGCCTTCTACCGCTACTACCGCGATACCCGACGCATGTGGCGTGCGGCCCTCCGCGACGAGCCGGAGGTGCCGGCGCTGCAGGGGCCGATGGCACGATTCCGCGACCATCTGCGCGGGGTCGGCGAGGCGTTGTGCGAGGGTTTCGGGAAGGATCGCAATCCGCGCCTGGCGATCACGCTCCAGCACGGCCTGGCGTTCACCACCTGGGCCTCGCTGGAGGCCCAGGGGATCGACGACGTGGCCAAGGCCGAGCTGGTGGTGGCGTGGCTGGAGGGGCTCGTCGGCTGAACGCCCCCGGCATGGGCGCCAACCCGGGAGACACGCCCGTCGCTGGTGCGGCACCCTGCCGGGCAGGCGTCGCGCCTCAGCCGGAGAGCATGGCGCCCGGGTGCCGTTCGACGCGGGCCGAGCGGTGGCCATGGGCCAGCCATCCGGCCAGGTGGGCGCTGAGCTCCCGGGCGTCGTCGGCGGCGCCGTAGAGGCTGGCCGACTTGCGTCGGCGCAGGAAGGGCAGGCCCAGGACGTAGAGCCCCGGGGCCGCGACGACCCCGCCGTGGTGCCTGAGGCGCCCCCGGGCATCGAACACCGGGACCCGCAGCCAGGAGAAGTCGGGCCGGAAGCCGGTGGCCCAGAGCACCGTCTTGATCTCGCCGGCGGCCAGGTCGAGGCCCAGGCAGGGCCGCGCCGGCAGCCGGGTGGGCGCCGGGCGCTCGGGGGCCGGCAGGGCGTCGTGCCAGCCGTTGGCCAGCGCCCAGGCGTCCAGGTTGTCGAGCAGCCGACCCAGCTTGAGGTCAGCCGAGGCGCAGTGCATGGCCAGGGAGCCGGCGAACTGCAGTCGGTTGCCGGCAATCCCCGCCAGGCGCCCGACCCGGCGCACGCCGCGCTCGCCCAGGGCGTTGAGATCCAGGTCGCGCGGGTCGGGGCCGCCCACCAGCTGGGGCGAGGGGGTACGCCGCGCCCGATTGATGTCCTCCACCTCGTCGAAACGCTGGTCGAGCAGGCCGGCGGCATCCAGCCACCACTCGATGTCGCGACCGCGGTAGCGCCGCGGCAGGCGCAGGTGCTCGCCCACCGCCAGGGTCACTGGCCGGCCGCTGCGCTGGAGCTCGTCGGCCAGCTGCACGCCGCTGGCCGAGGCGCCCACCACCAGCACCCCGCCCGGCGGGAGCTGGTCCGGGCGACGATACTCCCGCGGAGTCAGGCTGGTGATCCAGGGGGGCAGGGCCTCGGCCAGGGTGGGCACCGCCGGCACCTGGCAGGCGCCGGTGGCCATCACCACCGACCGGCAGCGCCAGATGCCGCGGTTGGTGATGACCTGGTAGCCGTCGTGGGTGGCCTCCACCCACTGCACCCGGGTGCCGGTGTGGATCGGTGAGGCGAGCCGCCGGGCGTAGTCGTCGAGGAAGGCGATCAGCTCCGGCATGCTCATGTAGCCGTCGGGATCGGGGCCCGCGTAGGCCTGCCCGGGTAGCCGGCACTCCCAGTTGGGGGTGAGCAGGTGCAGCGAGTCCCAGCGCTCCCGGCGCCAGGCGTTGGCCACCTCGCCGCGCTCCAGGATCACATGGTCGATACCGCGCCGCGCCAGGTGGTGGCCCATGGCGAGCCCGGCGTGTCCCGCGCCGATGACCAGGACGGTCACGGCGCGGGCCGGGCAGTGTCGCGGCGGGTGAAGGCCGTTGCTCATTTCACGCGCACCGAGACCTGGGTGGGATTGGTCAGCAGGTCGTAGACCGCCGAGCGCTTCTGCGACTGGGCCACCAGCGCCTCGATCTCCTCCCGGCTGGCGTCGGCGTCGATCTCGAAGGACACCCGCACGTCGTCGAAGCCGTTGCGCACGTCGCTGTCCATGCCCAGGATGCCCTGGATGTCCATGTCGCCCTCCAGCCTGGCCGTGACCGAGTGGAGCTGGATGCCGCGGTTCTGTGCGACGGCGGCGATGCCGGCGGTCAGGCAGCTGGCGAGTCCCACCAGCACGTACTCCACCGGGGTGGGGCCGTGATCCTCGGAGGCGAAGACCTCGGGGTGGTCCGCGTCGAAGGTGGAGCGGCTCCTGTGGCGCTGCTCCTCGCCGAGGCCATGGAATCCCTCGATGGTGGCTCGGCTATGGGTGCCGTTGACCCAGTCGCAGCGGGTCCGCCAGGTGAAGCGGGCGGCCTCGGGGGCCTGGGCCAGGGCCTCGCGGGCACCCAGCAGGGCGGTGACGTTGACGCCGTTGTCGATGGTGGGGGTGGCGGTCTGCATGGTCGTCTCTCCTCGGGATGTTGTGGTTGTCTGACCGTCAGCGGTCGAGCACGAGATTGCGCGGGCCGCGTGGGACCCAGCGTGGGAGAGGACGTGGTTTTTTCAGCTGCCAGGGTGGTAGCGAGCGTGGTCGGGGGGGAGAATCGGCTGGCAGCTCCAGGCACGCTCCAGCGGCATGCCGGCCTGGCGCTGGGCGAGGCGTACCGACTCGGCGTCCGGGGCATGGTAGAGGCAGATCATCCGCCTGCCGTCCTGCGAGAAGAAGGTGCGCACGAAGCGGACCCGGTGATTCTGCAGGCAGGCCGAGCCGGCATCCTCCAGGCGCTGGATCGCCTCGAGGGCCACCGGTTGGGTGAAGCTGCGCTCCACCAGCACGTTGGCACGCAGCGGGTCCGCCGCCTCCAGGCCCGGGGCGTCATGCACCGTACCGGTCCACAGGGAGCGGATGTCCGCCCCCGCCCGGCGCAGCCCGGTGCGCGCGGCCTCGGCATCCGGCGCGCGGAAGTGGCACACCAGCCGGTGGCCGTCCTTCGCCAGCAGGCTGCCCTGCCAGGTGACCCGGTGCCGGTCGAAGCACGCCTGTGCCCCCGTCGTCAGTGCCATCACCAGCTCCGGCTCGACGGGGTCCGCGAGGTAACGCTCGAGCATGACGTCGATCACGACTCTTCCTCCGCTTCCCTGTCGTCCAGCAGGTCGGCGGCCCGCTGCCAGGCCCAGCGGGCCACCGGGGCCTGTTCCAGCGCGGCCACCGCGGCCGCATGATACTGATGGGCGGCCGCGTCGCCCGTGACCCGATGCGCCTGGGCGAGCACATGGTGGGCCAGCAGCTGCCCGGTGGCCCGCTCCAGGGCCTGGGCATGCGCCAGGGCCTCCCGGGCGTGCGTGATGGCCGCAGCCGGGCGGTTGCGCTGGAGGTCCAGGCGTGCGGCCCGGTTGAGCATCCAGGAGAGCCGGTGCTTGGCGTCGGCGGCACGCAGGGGATCGAGGGCCTCGGCGAGCAGCGTGGCGTCGTCCGTCAGGGCATAGTGGCAGAGCCCCCGGGCGGCGAGGGCGAACGGGGCCTCGCTGCCGTCACGCAGCTTGCCACCGAGCTCGACCAGCAGCCGGCAACGCGACTGCGCGGCGTCGAACCGGTCGTGTTCGACATCCATCATCATCAGGTACTCGTTGGCCTGGAACTCGCCGAGGCGGTCGCCGCTGGCCTTGCACAGGGTGCGGGCCTCCTTGAAGCGGGCGTCGGCCTCGTCGACCCGGTTGCCGTGCCATGCCAGGAGGCCCTGTGCCATGGGCAGGGCAGGGTGGCTCAGCCGGCGCTGGGCGGCCAGGGCCCAGGCATCGGCCAGCATCTCGCGGGCCTGTTCGAGGTCGCGTTCCAGCATGGCCAGGCACTTGGCCGTCTCCGCCATGGCGACGATCTGCTCGCTGTCGTCCGCACTGCGCGTCACGCGTTCGGACTGCAGCGCCTCTTCCCGGGCATCCGCCCACTGGCCGTGGGCCCAGCGCACGTGACTGGCCAGGTGATAGCCGAGCCTGGCGTGGGCGAGGGCACCGTGCTCCAGCGCCTGCTCGGCCAGCGTCACCAGTTCCCCGGCGGTGGCTTCCCAGTCCTCGAGTGGAGCGGCGCTGAGCATCACCTCGCGCAGTTCCAGCATCAGGCAGATGCGCCTGGCCCCGGAGAGTCTCTCGGCCATGGCGCTCCCCTTGTAGGCGAGACGCAGGGCCTCCTCGTTGGCGAAGAAGCGCAGGCACAGCCTTCCGGCGGTGACCATGGCCCGGGTTGCCAGATAGGGGTCGCCGCTGAGCTGTGCATGGTGTGCCAGGTCGGCGGCGTGCTCGAGGTCGAGGGCCTTGTCCCGGGCCAGCAGCTCGGCGACATGACGGTGCATGAGCTGGCGTCGGGCCGGCGAGATCCCGTCGTGGACGCGACGGGCGATCCGCTCGTCGCAAAAGCCCAGGCCCCGTTCACCGGCGTGGAGCAGCTGGAGGCGTTCGGCCGCCTCCAGGGCCTCGCCGATACGGCCGGCGTCCAGGTCGGTGACCCGGCCGAGCAGGCCCGGATCGAGGCGGGGGGTGAGCACCGAGGCCCAGTGCAGCACCTCCCGGGCCGTCGGCGTGAGCCGGGCCAACGAGGCATCCACTCGCTCCTCGAACCCCATGCCGCCCGCGGGGGGCGATGCGGCGTCGTCGGGGGGCGACGGCGGGGCAACGGCGCGCGCCGGCGCGCGCCGGCGCGCGCCGGCGCGCCCGTGCCGCGCCGGGCTCGCAGCAGGGCACCGCTGCTCGCGAGTCCCGCTTCCCGGAGCAGTCGCATGCCCAGCTGGAGCTGCTGCTCCGCCTCCCTGGGTCGATTGAGGCTCAGCAGCAGTCGGATCAGTCGTGCCCGTGCAGCCTCGTCGAAGGGGGCGAGCCGCACCAGGGCATGAGCGTGGGGCAGGGCCCTGGCGGGGTCCTCCTCCAGGCGTTCGACGAGGGTCGTGAGCAGGGTGATCTGGGCGCGCAGGGCTGCTTCGCGCTCGGCCAGGCACCAGCCGTGGAAGTCATGGAAGTTCGCCAGGTCGAGCCCCTCGAGGAAGGGGCCGCGGTACCGGGAGGCGACCTCCTCGAACGCCTCGATACCCGCCTGTTCCGGGCCCCGGGCGAGCACGGCATGCAGGGCGATGACGTCGACATCGAGATCGGAGGTGTCGAGCCCCGCGCTGAGCCGGTCGGCAACGATGCGGGGCCTGCCCGGGGCGTCCACCAGGCGACGCAGCTTCGACAGGCTCCAGCGCAGCGAGCCACGGGGGTCGTCGGGCAGTTCCCAGAGCAGGTCACAGAGGTGCTCGCGACTGAGGGTGCGGGGGTGCAGGGCCAGGTAGGCGAGGAGTGCGCGGGTCTTCTTCGAGGGAGGGAGAGGCAAAGGCCGGCCATCTCGAACCACTTCGAGATCACCAAGCAAGTTCAGGGTCAGCGTGTTCATCTCCCACCCCGGTGAGATATTCCCTCAATTATAGCCTGCCCTTGCGAGTCGGCCTCGGGACAAGTTGGCCGATGCCTTGCCGGGACCGGCGCGGGTTTCCACGCAGGCAGGCAGAAAAACCACGCTGACTTCCACGCCTGCTCCCCCGGAGGCGGTCGATGCTGTGCCTCGCACGATAACCCGAGGAGATGGCGCATGGCCCGTTACGACAGCATCCTGGACACCATCGGCCGCACCCCGCTGGTGCGCCTCGCCCGGCTCGCCCCGCCGGACGTCAACCTGCACGTGAAGGTGGAGGCCTTCAATCCCATGGGCTCGGTGAAGGACCGCATGGCGCTGGCGGTGATCGAGGCCGCCGAGCGCAGCGGCGCGCTGCGCCCCGGCCAGACGGTGATCGAGGCCACCAGCGGCAATACCGGCATCGGCCTGGCCATGGTGTGCGCCCGCAAGGGCTATCCGCTGGTGGTGACCATGGCCGAGAGCTTCAGCCTGGAGCGGCGCCGGCTGCTGCGCTTCCTGGGCGCCCGGGTGGTGCTGACCCCGGCCGCCGAGAAGGGCAGCGGCATGCTGGCCAAGGCGATCGAGCTGGCCGAGACCCACGGCTACTTCCTGTGTCGCCAGTTCGAGAACGAGGCCAATGCCGAGGTACACAGCCGCACCACGGCCCGGGAGATCCTCGACGACGTCGGCGACGAGCCGCTCCACGCCTGGGTGACCGGCTTCGGCACCGGCGGCACCCTCAAGGGCGTGTCGCGGGTGCTCAAGGCGGCCGATCCGCGCACCCGGGTGGTGGTGGCCGAGCCGGACAATGCCCCGCTGCTGGGCAGCGGCCAGGCCCAGCCGCCAGGGGCGAGCCACCCCTGCTTCCGGCCCCACCTGATGCAGGGCTGGAGCCCCGACTTCATCTCCCCGCTCACCCAGCAGGCGCTGGCCGAGGGGTTGGCGGACGAGGTGGTGCCGGTGGCCGGCGAGGCGGCGCTGCGCCTGGCCCGTGACCTGGCCCGCAAGGAGGGGATCTTCGCCGGCATCTCCGGCGGCGCCACCCTGGCCGCGGCCCTGGCGGTGGCGCGCCGCGCGCCCCCCGGCAGCCATGTCGTCTGCATGCTGCCCGACACCGGCGAGCGCTATCAGTCCACCCCGCTCTTCGCTGGCATCGAGGACGAGATGAACGAGGAGGAGCTGGCCCTGTCGCGCTCCACGCCGGGCTATCGCTTCGATCTCCCCGCCGCCGTGCCGGCACCTGCCTCCACGGTGGCCGAGCCAGTGGCGACCCTGGATGCCGAGGCCGAGCGCTTCGTCGACGACACCCTGGCTCGGGCACGGGTGGTGATGTTCGCCCTGGCGTGGTGCGAGTTCTGCTGGGCGGCACGCAAGCTCTTCGACCGGCTCGGCATCCCCTACCTGACCGTTGAACTCGATGGGCCGGCCTGTCAGGGCGACGACCTGGGGGGGCGGCTGCGCCCGGTACTGGCCCGGCGCACCGGGGCCGCCACCATCCCGCAGATCGCCATCGGCGGCGAGTGGCTGGGCGGTTGCGGGGAGCTGTTCGCAGCCTGGCGCGACGGCAGCCTGGGCGAGCGGCTGGCCGCCTGTGGCATCGCTTATGATGCCGAAGCGGAGATCGACCCCGAGCGCCTGCTGCCGGCCTGGCTGCATCCCCGCCACGCCACGGCTTGACCGTCCCTCACCTTCGCGACCTCAGGAGAAGCGGCCATGAGCTATATCGAGACGATTGCCCCCGACCAAGCCTCGGACGAGGTACGCGAGATGTACCGACGCCAGCAGGCCCACTTCGGGTTCCTGCCCAACTACGCCCGGGTGTTCTGTCATCGCCCCGAGGTGATGGCGAGCTGGGCGAGCCTGCTGGCGACCATCCGTCGCCACGTCGAACCGCGTCGCTTCGAACTGGTGACCCTGGCCGCCGCCCGGGCGCTGGGCAACGCCTACTGCTCGCTGGCCCATGGCAGGGCGCTGGCGGGGCTGGTCGGCGAGGCCGAGGCCCGGGCGATCGCCGCGGGCGGCGAGGGCAGCACGCTGACCGCGGCGGAGCGGGCGATGATGGCCTTCGCCGGGCAGGTGGCCCGGGACGCCGGGAGCGTCACCGCCGGCGACGTCGCGCACCTGCGGGCGCAGGGTTTCGCCGACGACGAGATCTTCGACATCGTCGCCGTGGCCGCCGCGCGAGCCTTCTTCACCAAGATGCTGGATGGCCTCGGTGCCGAACCCGACGCCCCCTTCCGGGAGGTGGACGCCGGCCTGCGCGAGGCGCTCACCGTGGAGCGGCCGATGGCAACTGGACCAGAGGGGAGTGACGGCGGGCGGATGGCGGAACAGGTCGCCCCCTCGCAGTGATCCCATGGAAGAGACTCGGACGTGGACATGGGGGCTCCCTGGCCGTCAGGTGGGTTGACGCGAAGGGCCCGGCACTTGCCGGGCCCCACACCGTTCAGCCCTTCTGGGCGGTGTAGCTCTGGATCAGGTTGGCGTAGGCGGGCAGATGGCCGGCCAGCAGGCCGCCGAAGCCCTCGATGTCGTTGCGCCAGTCGCGGTGAAGCTCGCAGCCCACACCGAACCAGGTCATCAGCTGGGCCCCGGCCTGGGACATGCGATCCCAGGCGGCGTCGCGGGTGGTCGGGTTGAAGGTGCCGGAGGCGTCGGTGACGACGAACACCTCATAACCCTCTTCCAGGGCCGAGAGCACCGGGAAGGCCACGCACACCTCGGTCACCACGCCGGCGACCAGCAGCTGCTTCTTGCCGGTGGCCTTGACCGCCGCCACGAACTCCTCGTTGTCCCAGGCGTTGATCTGGCCGGGGCGGGCGAAGTAGGGGGCGTCGGGGAAGGTCTCCTTGAGCTCGGGTACCATGGGGCCGTTGGGGCCGTCCTCGAAGCTGGTGGTGAGGAGGGTGGGGATCTCGAAGAACCTGGCGATGTCGGCCAGGGCCAGCACATTGTTCTTGAAGTCGTCGGGGCTGAAGTCGCGGACCAGCGAGAGCAGGCCGGCCTGATGGTCGACCAGCAGCAGGGCGACGTCGTCCTTGTTCAGGCGGTTGTAGGTATAGGACATCTCGTTTCTCCTTTTCTTCCTCGGATGGAGCGCCCGGCGGGGATGCCGGGCGCAGTCGGCCACGGCGGATGCCGCTTGGCCTAGCGGGTCAGACGGCCGAACTTGCCGGCCTGGTATTCGGCGAAGGCCTGGTGAATCTCCGCTTCGCTGTTCATGACGAAGGGACCATGGCCCACCACCGGCTCGTCGATGGGCTCGCCGCCGAGCAGCAGCAGCCGGGCGTCGTTGTTGGCCTCCAGGCGCAGCTCGTCGCCCTGGCGCTCGAAGGCCACCACGGCCTCGTCACGGACGACGGCGTCGCCGTTGACCTGTACCGTGCCCTCGAGCACCACCAGCAGGGTGGTGTGGCCCTCCGGCACCCGCAGGGTCGCCTCGCCGCCCGGCTCGAGCCGCAGGTCCCAGACATCGATCGGCGTGAAGGTGTGGGCCGGGCCTTCATGGCCCCGGTACTCGCCGGCGATCACCCGCAACTCCCCGGCCCGGCCCGGTAGCGCCACCCGGGGGATATCGGCATCGAGCAGGGTCTGGTAGGCCGCGGGCGCCGACTTGTGCGCGGCCGGCAGATTGACCCACAGCTGCACCATCTCCAGGCTGCCGCCGCGCTCGGTGAAGGCGGGGGAGTGGAACTCCTCGTGGACGATGCCCGCGCCGGCGGTCATCCACTGCACATCCCCCTCGCCGATGCGCCCGCCGCTTCCGGTGGAGTCGCGATGCTCCAGCTCGCCGCGGTAGACCAGGGTCACGGTCTCGAAGCCGCGATGGGGGTGGGCGCCCACGCCGCGGGGCCGGCTGGCCGGCGCGAAGTCATGGGGGCCGGCATGGTCGAGCAGCAGGAAGGGGCTCAGGTGGTCGGCGCCGAGGCGGTCGTAGGTGAACAGCGAGCGGACCGGGAAGCCGTCGCCGACCCAGTGGCCGCGGGGCGCGCCGTAGATGCCGAGGATCTTCTTCATGGTGTGGCTCCTGCGTGGTTGACGGGGCGTTGGCCCGATGCAAGAAGACTATGAGGGGAACGGTGGTAGCGGTAGAGGGTATAATTCGCACTCTCCGTTCCATGAACAGGACGAAAAGGCCAGGACAGTCATGCAGGATCTCAACGACCTCTACTACTTCGTCCAGGTGGTGGACCACGGCGGCTTCGCCCCGGCCGGCCGGGCCCTGGGCATCCCCAAGTCGAAGCTGAGCCGGCGCATCGCCCAGCTGGAGGAGCGCCTGGGTACGCGGCTGATCCATCGTTCGACGCGCCACCTGTCGGTCACCGAACTGGGCCAGGCCTACTACCGCCACTGCCTGGCGATGCTGGTGGAGGCGGAGGCGGCCGACGAGCTGATCCAGCGCAACCTCGCCCAGCCGCGGGGCACGGTGCGCCTGAGCTGCCCGCCGAGCCTGCTGCACTACCTGATCACGCCGCTGCTGGTGCGCTTCATGGCGCAGTGTCCCGACGTGGAGGTGCAGGTGGAGGCCACCAGCCGCCGGGTGGACGTGGTCAAGGAGGGCTTCGACCTGGCCATCCGGGTGCGCTTCCCGCCGCTGGAGGACAGCGACCTGGCCATGAAGGTGCTGTCCCGGAGTCCCCAGCGGCTGATGGCGGCCCCCGGCCTGTTCGAGACGCGACCGCGGCCACGCGCGCCGGCTGACCTGGCGGCGCTGCCGAGCCTGGATTTCGAGCAGGTCCACCGGCAGCACCACTGGGAACTGGAGGGCCCGGAGGGGGAGAGCGCCCGGATCCGCCATCACCCGCGGCTGGTCACCGACAACGCCGAGACCCTGCACCGGGCGGCCCTGGCCGGCCTGGGCGTGGTCAAGCTGGCCCTGCTCGTGGCCGGCCGCGACCTTCAGGCGGGTCGCCTCGTCGACGTGCTGCCCGGTTGGGAGCCGCGGGGCGGCATCCTCCACGCCGTGTTTCCCTCGCGGCGCGGGCTCCTCCCTTCGGTCAGGGCGCTGCTCGACTTCCTGGGTGACAACATCAACGAGGTGGACTTCACCAGCCAGGCGGCGCAGTCCCCGAGAGGGGAGTAGGGAGCCTCACCGGCGGGTGCCGGGTGACGCTGTTGCGCGTTGCGAAGCGTTCAGCACAGCCGGCTGCCGAGCAGCAGCAGGCTGGCATCCAGGCTGTGCCAGCCCCACCAGGCCAGTGCCAGGGCGCCGCTGGCGACGGCGGCCGCCGCCAGGGCAGCCAGATGGCGTTGGGTCATGCCCGGGCCTCCGCGGGCGCCTGGCGGTCGACGGGGGCTTCGCTGATGAACCAGTGCAGGGCGGCCGCCGCCACCGAGAGCAGGATGGCGAGCTGCCACACCACGTCGTAGTGGCCGTTGAGGTCGTAGAGGTAGCCACCCAGCCAGACGCCCATGAAGGAGCCGAGCTGGTGGAAGAGAAAGACGATGCCGCCGAGCATCGACAGGTGACGCACGCCGAACACCGAGGCGACGATGCCGTTGGTCAGCGGCACGGTGGAGAGCCACAGCAGGCCCATGGCGATGCCGAACAGGTAGGCGCTGGAGGGGCTCAGCGGGAAGAGGATGAAGGCGGTGATCACCGCCCCGCGGATGAGGTAGAGCCAGGTCAGCAGCCGCGGCTTGGAGAAGTGGCCGCCGAGCCAGCCGGCGGTGTAGGTGCCGAGGATATTGAAGAGCCCCACCAGGGCCAGCACGGTACTGCCCACCTGCACGGCGATGCCGTTGTCGAACAGGTAGCCCGGCAGGTGCACCCCGATGAACACCACCTGGAAGCCGCAGACGAAGAAGCCCAGGCAGAGCAGCCAGAAACCGCGGTGGCCAGCGGCCTCGTCCAGCGCCGCGGAGAGGCTGATGTCGCTGCCCTGGCGCGGCGAGGGGCGATCCCGGAGCATGCTGCCCAGTGGCACCATCAGGGCCGCCAGGGCGCCCATCACCAGCAGTGCCGCCGACCAGCCCAGCCACTCCAGCAGCCCGAGGGTGCCCGGCAGCATGGCGAACTGGCCGAACGAGCCCGCCGCACTGACGATGCCCATGGCCATGCTGCGTTTCTCCGGGGCCACGGCGCGGCCCACGGCGCCGAGGATCACCGAGAAGGTGGTGCCGGAGAGCCCCAGGCCGATCAGTACCCCGGCCGACAGCGACATGCCCAGGGCGGAGTCCGAGAGCCCCATGAAGGTCAGCCCCAGGGCATAGAGCAGCCCGCCGATCGCCACCACCCGAGCGGCGCCGAAGCGATCGGCCAGGGCTCCGGTGAAGGGCTGGGAGAGCCCCCAGATCAGGTTCTGCAACGCCAGGGCGAAGGCGAACACCTCGCGGCCCCAGCCGAGCTCGCTGCTCATCGGCTCCATGAAGAGCCCGAAGCCATGACGCAGGCCCATGGCCATGGAGATGACCAGGCTGCCCAGCAGGATCAACAGCAGGGTATGGCGACGAAGGGCGTCCATGTCGAGGTGCCTGTTTGCAGACTAATGAAATGCCACTATCGCGTGTCCTGCTCCTCCTGGCCATAGTCGCATTATTGCGACAGTGCTGTCGCCCGCGCGCCACATGGGTGACCAGGCCGCTCTTCGCTAGAATGAGAGCCCCCGGATCACGACAAGGAGATTTCCATGCCCCGGCGCCTGTTGACCCTGTTCATCGTATTGCTCTCCGCTTTGCTGGTGGCGGGCTGCAGCTACCAGCCCGCCCGCATCAAGTCCGAGCCACTGATCGTCATCGATGACGACCGGGGCGGCTACTCCCGTGGTAGCGGCTTCTGCCCGCCAGGGCAGGCCAAGAAGGGACGCTGCTGACCTTGCACGATCATTCCTTGCTGCGGGCTTGGCGTGACCCGGCAAGGGGATATACTGATTGGAAACAGTGTTTCCTCAGGCCTTGTCCGAAAAGTCGGCGAGCGAAGGCCAGGGCTAGGCCCGTTCCCTACGGGCCCACGCATTTCCCACATCCTTGTGGGTCACTAGGCGAAATCAGCCGAAAAACGGACCGGGCTCGCGTGCGAGTTTACGGGGTGAAATGAGGACTTTGATCGGACTCGCGCACGAGCCGATTTTGAACGCCGTATGGTCGAGCGCAGTCAGTTTTCAGACAGAGCCTGGCAATGCCCGAGGCGCCCCGCCCATAGAGGCAGTCACGGTCGGATCCCGTGTCGAGAGGCGTGCCGGGCCGGGAACGAAGGGAGCCCATCAACCGTTCATTACCTCGCGAGGTATTCGCCATGATGACTCCCATGCGCCTGCTGATGCTCGCCGTGGTGGCCGGCACCCTGACCCTGGCCGGCTGCAGCTATACTCCCGCGCGGGTGCAGTCCCAGCCGCTGATCGAGATCGACGGCTACAGCGGGCATCGTCACTACCGTGGTGACGACCGCCGCTACTACGACCGCCATCGCCATCGTCGGGTGGAACGGCACTACTATTACGATGATCACCGCCGTGGGGGCTTCTGCCCGCCGGGGTTGCAGATGCAGGGCCGCTGCTGAGCGGGCGGGAAGTTGCTTTTCGTGCCGTCGGGGCTATGGTGAGAGTCTGCCCCGGCACATGGACGACAAGAACTCCCGATGGCCTATCTCGATCTTCGTGCCTGCACCCTCGAGCCTGAGCACGTGGCTCATGCCCACGACCATCACCAGCTCATCCTGGCGACCTGCGGCGTCACGGAGCTCGCCATCGAGGGGCAGGGCGAGCGCATCACCGCCAGCCGCGGCTGCCTGATTCCCTGCACCAGTCGCCACGAGTACGCGGGGGACGGTCGCAACCGCACCCTGGTGCTCGACATTCCGCTGGCCAGCCTGCCGGCCCTGCGGGATGGCGATGCCATCGAGTGGCTGTTCGAGAAGCCGTGCTTCTTCAGCGTGCCGGCCCGGCTCAGGGCACTCGCCGGCACCCTGATGCAGCAGCTCGAGCAGTGCCCGGCCCTGCACAGCGAGATCGCGGCCCTGCTGCTGCGTGCCCTCTATCTGCACCTGCGCGACGAGCCCGTGGCCAGCCCGGGCGGCCCCGCGCTGACTCGCCAGGCACGCGAGCGCCTCGACCAGGCGCGGCTGGATGCCTGGATCGACCGGCACCTCGCCGACGAGATCCGGGTCGAGCAGCTCGCCTCGCTGTGTGCCCTGAGCCCTGGCCACTTCCACGCCCGCTTCCGCGACCTGACCGGCGCCACGCCCCTGGCCTATGTCCAGGCCCGGCGACTCGAGCATGCCCGCACCCTGGTCTGTCACAGTGGCCTGAGTCTGGGCCATGTCGCTTCCCTGGTGGGATTTCGCGATCAGGGCAGCTTCTCCCGCGCCTATCGTCGCCACTTCGGGGTGGCCCCCTCCCTCGATCGTCGATCCCGCTGAGCCTCGTCTCAGGAGCTCCGGGCAAATCTCCCTGAGTCGGGGGCAAGCAGTCTCGTCGGTGGCGATCTAGGCTCAAGGTGAGTAGTCGTCGTCAATCGACCGGCCATCTCCGGCCTTGGCGATGCCCCGCAAGCCACAAGAACGACAAGAGGTGAGGGATGATGAACAAGACGATGCTGCCCCGCGCGGTGGCCCTGGCGGCGCTGCCGCTGGCCGTTGCCAGCACCCATGTCCAGGCGCAGTCCCATGAGATGGTGATCGCCACGCTGTTGCCCGAGAGCATGACCAACAACGAGATCTACCCGGCCCTGGTGCACTTCAAGAACCTCGTCGAGGCGCGCACCGACGGCGACCTGGAGGTGTCGATCTTCGGGGGTGGCCAGCTCGGCTCCGAGGTGGAGACCGGCTCTGAGGTACAGGGCGGACGCACCCTGCAGTCCACCATCATGTCGACCGGCGCCATGTCCTCCTTCTACGAGGACTACCAGATGGTCACCGCCCCCTTCCTGTTCACCAACTGGCGCCAGGCCTGGGCCTTCTACGACAGCGAGTGGTTCGCCGACTTCATGTCCGGCACCATCGAGTCGGCCAACATGCGCTACCTGGGGACCTTCGACGACGGCGGCGGCTTCGTGGCCTTCACCAACAACAAGCGCCTGATCGAGACCGTCGACGACCTGGAGGGGCTCAACATCCGCACCGAGGAGAACCCCGCCCACGTGGCGATCATGCGGGCCCTGGGCGCCTCCGCCACGCCGCTGCCCTGGGGCGAGTTGATCACCGCGCTGGAGACCGGCCTGGCCGATGGCCAGTTCAATGCGCCGGTCATCAACACCGCCTACAACCTCGATGCCGTCACCGACTACACCACCCTGACCGGGCACGTGTACAACAGTGCTCCCTGGATGATCAGCGAGGCGTGGTACCAGGAGCTGCCCGAGGAGTACCAGCGGGTCGTGATCACCTCGGCGCGGGAGGCCATCGAGGTGAGCCACGGCATGTCGGGTGCCCTGGCCACCGCCAGCTGGGAGGAGTCCTGCGAGCGCTTCGAGGCCTGCTACATGATGCCGGAGGAGGAGCGCCAGCGCATGGCGGAGATCGCCCGCCCGGCCTGGCAGGAGTGGATCGTCGAGGACTTCGGCATGGATGCCGAGCGGGTCGAGGGCCTGCTCGCCGAGGTGGAGCGTGTCGGCAACGAGGTGGCCGAGGAGGACTTCCGTATCTACGGTCAGTGAAGCCGGCGGGGCAGGGGAGCGGTAGCGCTTCTGCCCCACTTCCTGCGTGACCGAGCGGGGCTCGGTCCTGATCCAGCCGTCACGGGTGCCCTCCATGAGTCCGCTTGCTTCCCTGCGTCGCTTCAGCGATGGCGTCAACCAGGTCGCCATCGTGCTCTGCGTGGTGTGTATCCTGGCCATGCTGGGCATCTCGTTCACGGCCTTCATCTACAAGCTGTTCACCGGCAGTGCCCTGAGCTGGACCTACTCCCTGGCCCGGCTCTTCCTGCCGTGGATCGGCTTTCTCTCCATGACCATCTCGCTGCGCTACGGCGAGCACGTGGCCATGACCCTGCTGGTGCGCAGCCTGCCGCGGGTCATGGTCAAGGTGGCGGCCGGGCTCTGCCTGGCGGTGATCGCGCTCTTCGCGGCACTGCTGGTGTGGTACGGCTGGGGCTATTTCCAGGGTGCCAGCCAGGTCTACATGGTCTCCGACCGCATCCAGGTGCCCGGCAAGTTCACCGCCATCGTGGTGCCGATTGCCGGCGTGATCATCCTGTTGCACCTGGTGCACGGCTTCGCGCTGCTCGAGCACTTCATCGATGACCGGTCGATGATCGACGACCTCATCGAGACCACCGACCTGGAGGAGCGCCCATGACGCCCGCGATCATTGCCTTCGTGGTCCTGCTGCTGATCGGCGCGCCCGTCGCCGTGGTCATGGCGATGTCCGGCCTGGTGGGAGGCTTCATGCTGGGCGGCGAGCGCATGCTCGGCATCATCGCCGACCGCATGTTCTCCGGGGTATCGGGCTTCCTGCTGATCGCGGTGCCCTATTTCATCTTCACCGCGGAACTGATGAACCAGGGGGGGCTGACCCAGAAGTTGATCGCCTTCAACAACGCCCTGTTCGGGCGGGTGCGCGGCGCACTCTCCCACGTCAACGTCTCGGTGTCGGTCTTCTTCGCCGGCCTCACCGGTGCCGCCATCACCGACACCGTGGCCATCGGCAAGATCATGATCCCCGAGATGAAGAAGCAGGGCTACGACGCCGAGTATGCGGCGGCGATCACCGCCTGTTCCTCGATCATCGGCCCGATCATTCCCCCCAGCGTGGTCATGGTGGTCTACGCGACCCTGCTGCGGGACATCTCGGTGATCGACCTCTTCGCCGGCGGCATCATTCCCGGGCTGCTGATGGCGCTGGCGCTGCTCGGGGTCAGCTTCGTCCTGGCCTGGAAGCGCGGCTATCCCAAGCAGGCGCCGACCCCGTTCAAGGTGGCGATCTTCTCCTTCCTGGCCGCACTGCCGGCGATGCTGGTGCCGCTGATCATCCTCGGCGGCATCCTCTCGGGTCTCACCACCATCACCGAGGCATCTGGCTTCGCCGCCGTCTATGCCCTGGCCATCGGCGTGCTCTTCTATCGCAACCTGACCTGGCGGAAGATCTGGAACTCGCTGGTGGTCACGGTGCGTTTCTCCGGGGTGGTGTTTTTCCTGCTGGCGACCTCGGCGGTGCTCGGCTGGTTCGTCACCCGTTCCGGCATCGCCCGGGACGCCGCGGGGCTGATTACCACCTTCAGCGACTCCGCCTTCCTGCAGCTGATGCTGGTCTGCGTGCTGCTGATCCTGATCGGCACCGTGATGGACGTGCTGCCGGCACTGGTGGTGGTGGCGCCGGTCCTGGTGCCGGCGATGATCCAGCTGGGCTTCGACCCGCTGCACTTCGCCATCCTGATGATCGTGGTGCTCAACATCTCCAACGTCACGCCCCCGGTGGGGATGACACTGATGACGGCGGCGCGCATTGCCGAGGTGCCCTACGAGAGGGCGATCCTCGCCTCGCTGCCGTTCTACTTCGCCTATGTGGCGGTGATCCTGCTGCTGGCCCTGTTCCCGGCCCTCTCGACCTGGATTCCCTCGTTGCTGCGCTGAGGCGCGACTGATCAAGGACGCGATGCGATGAAGCTCTTCTACCACTCCGACCAGGAACGCCATGCGCCGCCCACCTTCCTGCTGCGCGGCCGGGCGGTGGACTCCCCCGAGGGGCCGGTCCGCGCCGAACTGCTGGCCGACGGCCTGGCACGGGCGGGTCTGGCACTGACCTCGCCGACCTATGCCGACAGCCCGCGCCTGCGCACCCGCCTGGCGAGAATCCATACGCCCCGCTATCTCGACTTCCTGGAGACCATCCACGCCCGCTGGCGCGAGCTGCCGGATGCGTCGGATATCGTCGCGCCCAATGTCCACCCCTGTGGCGGCGGACACCACTATCCCCGCCATCCGGTGGGCCTGGTCGGCTGGCACATGCACGACATGGCGTGTCCCATGACCGCCGACAGCTTCCCCGGCATCCTGGCCAGCGCCGCCGGCGCCGAGGCCGCCGCGGAGGCGGTGCTGGCAGGAGACAACACCGCCTATGCGCTGTGCCGTCCCCCCGGCCACCACGCCGGCCCCGAGCGTGCCGGGGGCTTCTGCTTCCTCAACAACGCCGCGCTGGCCGCCACCGTGCTGCGCGAGCAGTTCTCGAGGGTGGCGATCCTCGACGTCGACCTGCACCACGGCAACGGTACCCAGGACATCTTCTATCACCGTGGCGATGTCTGGACCGGCTCCCTGCACGCCGACCCCGCCGACTTCTACCCCTTCTTCTGGGGCGGTGCCCACGAGGAGGGCCTGGGCGATGGGCTGGGGGCCAACGTCAACCTGCCGTTGCCGCTGGGCAGCGACGGGAGTGCCTTCCTCGAGCATCTCGACCGCCTGATCCTGCGCCTGGCCGATTACCGTCCCGAGGCGGTGGTCGTCGCCCTGGGCCTGGATGCCCACAAGCACGACCCGCTGGCCGGCTTCACCCTCGAGACCCGGGACTTCACCCGGGTGGGTCGGCGGCTCGCCGACATCGGCCTGCCCACCGTGCTGGTGCAGGAGGGAGGCTATCCCACCGAGCACCTGAGCGATAATCTCGCCGCCTTCATGGGTGGCTTTCGCGGCGACTGAGCGTTCGCCGGACACGTTCGGGCGCCCGCCCGTTCCCTCGACTGGAGACAGCACGACATGACCGTCAACTACCACGACAGCAACAACCGCATGAGCCAGGCCACCGTGCACAATGGCACCGTCTACCTCGCCGGCCAGGTGCCGGACGATACCAGCGCCGACATGCGCGGCCAGACCGAGCAGGTGCTGGCCAAGATCGACCGCCAGCTGGCGGCGGTGGGGAGCTCCAGGGAGCACCTGCTGAGCGCCCTGGTGTGGGTCACCGACATGGCCGAGTTCGCCGAGATGAACGCCGCCTGGGACGCCTGGGTGGTGCCCGGCCGGCCACCGGCGCGTGCCGCCACCGAGGCCAGGCTGGCCCTGCCGGAGTTCAAGGTCGAGATCATGGTCACCGCGGCGTTGCCGGAGGCCTGAGATGCGCATCATCACGGCTGACCAGGTGGCCGCTGCGCTGCCCTGGACGGCGCTGGTGGAGCGCCTGGCGACGACCTTCCGCGAGGGAGTGGAGTCGCCGCCGCGTCACCACCACGCCATGCATCGTCCCGATGGCGAGGCCACCATGCTGTTGATGCCGGCCTGGGAGCGAGCCGGCTACATCGGCGTGAAGATGGTCAACGTCTTCCCCCAGAACGCCGATCATGGCATTCCGGCGATCTCGGGGGTCTACCTGCTCAGCGAGGGGGCCCACGGGCGTCCCCTGGCCTGCCTCGACGGCAGCGAACTGACCCGGCGACGCACCGCGGCAGCCTCGGCGCTGGCCGCCCGGGAACTGGCGCGGGAAGATGCCGGGACTCTGCTGGTGGTGGGGACCGGCAGGCTGGCGCCCATGGTGATCGAGGCCCATGCCGCGGTACGTCCCATCCGGCGCGTGCGCGTCTGGGGCCGCAACACCGGGAAGGTCGAGCGACTCGCCGCCGACTACGCCGATCGCTTCGACGCCACCGCGGTCACCGATCTCGAGGCCGCCAGTCGCGAGGCCGACCTGATCAGCTGCGTGACGCTCTCGACCGCGCCGCTGATCCGGGGCGAGTGGCTCTCGCCCGGCACCCACCTGGACCTGATCGGCGCCTTCCGCCCGACCATGCGCGAGACCGATGCCGAGTGCCTGCGCCGTGGCGAGGTGTTCGTCGACACCTACGCCGGGGCCCGGGGCGAGGCGGGGGATATCCTCCAGGCCATCGACGAGGGCGCCTTCGCCTTCGATGATATCCGCGGCGAGCTCGCCGAGCTGCTGCGGGGCGACAGGCCGGGACGCTCGTCGCCCGAGGCGATCACGCTGTTCAAGTCGGTGGGTGCCTCGCTGGAGGACCTGGCGGCGGCCATCGAGGTGTGGGAGCAGCTGGAGGGGCGTCCATGACGGCGGGTGACTCCGGAGCGCCGGCCGCCGGATCGCCGGCCGCCGGATTCTTCTGGCACGAGCGCTGCTTCTGGCACGATCCCGGCGCCATCGGTGTGTTCTCCGCGCCGGGGGAGTTCCTCCAGCCGCAGCCCGCCTCCGAGAGTCCGGAGAGCAAGCGGCGGTTGAAGAACCTGCTGGAGGTCTCGGGGCTGATCGACGAACTCGAGGTGCGCAAGCCGCCGGCGGCCACCCGCACGGACCTCGAGCGCTTCCATACGCCGCGCTATCTCGATGCGCTCGAGGCCGGCGACCGGGGACGGGGCGGCAACGGGGGCGACTGCGCCCCTTACATGCCCGGCAGCCTGGCGGCGGCGCGCCACTCGGCGGGACTCGCCATCGCCGCCGTGGAGGCGGTGGCCACCGGCGGGCTCGCCAACGCCTATGCGCTCTGCCGCCCTCCCGGACACCACGCCGAGGCCGACCGCGGGCGCGGCTTCTGCCTGCTGGGCAATATCCCCGTCGCGGTGCGGCGCGCCCGGGCGCTGGGCCAGGTGGGCCGGGTGGCGATCCTCGACTGGGATGTGCACCACGGCAACGGCCAGCAGGCGGCCTTCCACGACGACCCCGAGGTGTTCACGGTGTCGCTCCACCAGGCCGGCAACTATCCGCTGGAGACCGGTTTCTTCGACGAGCAGGGCACGGGGGCGGGCCTCGGCACCAATCTCAACCTGCCGCTGCCGCCCGGCTGTGGACTCGGCGCCTATGACTACGCCATGACCCGGCTGGTGCTGCCGGCCATCGAGGCCTTCGCCCCGGAGTTGATCGTGGTGGCCTGCGGCTATGACGCCTGCGCCAAGGACCCGCTGGGCAAGATGCTGCTCAACAGCGACGCCTTCGCCGCCATGACCCGGCAGGTCATGACGCTGGCCGCCAGCGTCTCCCAGGGCCGCCTGGTGGTGGTCCACGAGGGCGGGTACTCGGAGGGCTATGCGCCGCTGTGCGGCCATGCGGTGATCCAGGCGCTGGCCGGCAGTGCCATCACGGTGCCCGATCCCCAGAACGACGAGATCGCCGCCTGGGCCTACCAGGCGCTGCAACCCCACCAGCGAGCGCTGATCGACGGTTGGCGCGATGCCTGGGCCGCGGCCGGCCGTCTCCGCTAGACAAGGACGCATGCCATGACCCCACTCTACGATCGCGACGGCTGGCTGTGGCACGACGGCGAATGGCTGCCGTGGCGCGATGCCCGTACCCACCTGCTGACCCACACCCTGCATTACGGCATGGGCTGCTTCGAGGGGGTGAGGGCCTACCACGGCGAACGGGGCACCCACCTGTTCCGGGTGGCCGAGCACACGCGACGCCTGGCCGACAGCGCCCATGCCCTGGACATGACCCTCGACGTCGGCGAGGCCGAACTCATCGAGGGACAGCGCCAGTGCCTCGAGAGGAACGGCCTGACCGATGCCTATCTCAAGCCCACCGTCTACTTCGGCGCCGAGGGGCTGGGGCTGCGCGCGAAGGGGCTGACCGTGCACGTGATGATCGCCGCCTGGGACCTGGGCGACTACATCTCGCCGGAGGCGGCCGCCATCGGCCTGCGGGCGCTGACCTCTTCCTGGTCGCGGCATCACGTCAACATCAGCCTGTGCCGGGCCAAGACCAACGGCCACTACGTCAACTCCATGCTGGCGCTCAACACGGCGGTGAAGGCGGGCTTCGACGAGGCGATCATGCTCGACCCCGAGGGGTATGTCGCCGAGGCCTCGGCGGCCAATGTCTTCCTGCTGCGCGACGGCGTGCTGCATACGCCAGAGGTCACCTCCTGCCTGCAGGGCATCACCCGGGACAGCGTGATCCGCCTGGCCCGGGAGGCGCTCGGGCTGGAGGTGCGCGAGCGACGCATCACCCGCGACGAGCTGTATACCGCCGACGAGGCCTTCGTCACCGGGACGGCTGCCGAGCTGCTGCCGCTGCGTGAACTGGACGGTCGCCATGTCGGTGCCCGTGCCGGGGCGCCGCCCCCGGGCCATCCCATCGCCGAGGATTCGGTGACGGCGCAGCTGCAACGCCTCTATCGGCGGGTGACCCGCGGTGACCTGGGGGACGACCTCGTGGCGTTCCGCCACTGGCTGACGCCCGCCTGAGGGCGCGTATCGCGGCAGCCGACGGCTTCGTTGACCGTGTCGACTTCCCGGGCGTGGTAGCCTGCTCGCTATCCGGGGCGGAAGGACGACGATGATCATCGCATTCATGGACGGCGTGCTGCGCCTGGTGCTGATACTCTGCGCTGCCTGGGGAGCGCTGGCGCTGGCCCACCGGCTGCCGCTCCCGGTAGCGGGGCGGGTGGCGGCGGTGGCCGGCTGGCTGGTGGCCTGCGGGATCTGGCTGTGGCTGGCATGGCAGGGGGCGAGGATGGCACCGCTGGCCGGCATGGCGGTGCAGATGGCCGCGCTGCTCGCCTGGTGGCGAAGCCTGCGACCGGCGAAGGACCTCGACTGGGCCGACGACGTGGCGCACCTGGCCACCGGCACGGTGGCCGGCAACCGGCTGACGCTGCACCATGTGCGCCACTTCGCCTGGCAGACCCGGACCGAGGCCACGACCGCCTGGGAGACCCGCCACTATGACCTGGACCGGCTGTCATCGGTGGACCTCTTCATTTCCAGCTGGGGACGCCCCGGGATCGCCCATGTGCTGATCAGTTTCGGCTTCCGTGGCGCGGGCGATGCGATCGACGAGTTCGTGGCCTTCTCGGTGGAGGTGCGCCGCGAGCGGCACGAGCGCTTCTCGGAGATCGGCGGCTTCTTCAAGCAGTACGAGCTGGCGATCATCGCCGCGGACGAGCGCGATGCCGTGCGCCTGCGCAGCAACGTGCGCGGCGAACGGGTCACGCTCTACCATGTCACCCTCGCCCCCGAGGACAGGCGCGAACTGCTGCTGGCCCTGGTCAAGGTGGCCAACCGGCTCGAGAAGGAGCCGCGCTTCTACCACACCATCACCGCCAACTGCACGACCCTGGTGTTCGCCATGATGCGCCGCATCATCGAAGGCCTGCCCATGGACCATCGGCTGCTGCTGACCGGGCTGCTGCCCGGCTACGTCTTCGACCATGGCGGTCTCGTCGAGGGGTACACCCTGGCCGAGCTTCGCGAGCAGGGCGACATCACCGAGCGTGCCCGCCTGGCCGGGGATGCCGCCGACTTCTCCCGGCGGATCCGCCGCGGCGTTCCCGGCTGGGAGCCGATCACGCCTCCGCCCGATGACCCGACGTAAGAGCGCCACGGGGGTGACCCCGTGGCGCAGCGACCTCCCTGGGCATCGTCCCGGTGCCGTGCTCTCCCGGCCAGGCCTCCTGCCTGTGCGCGTCCGTGTCGTGAGAATCGGCAGTATCCCTTGCCTGTCCCCGTGGGGACACGGCCTTTATCCTACGCCCGGATGACAGAGGGGTAACGCCATGATGACGGTCGGTTGACAGCGGCCTGCCGTCGGGTCAGTGGCCGGGTCCGGAGCGTTCCAGGGCGCTGAGCAGGCCGCGCAGCAGCGAGAGCTCGCGGCGCGAGGGCTGGGCGCGGGCGAACAGTGCCTGGAGCTGGGCCTCGGTGCGGGCGTGGGGCTGGTTGAGAAAGCCGCTCGCCTGCATGACCCGGCCCAGGTGGTCGTGGAAGTGGCCGAGCTGCTCGCGGGTCGGCTGGCGTTCCCCGGCGGGGCGGGCCGGCCGGTAGTCGCTCTCCGGGCGGCGACGCCACGCCTTGAACACCTCGTAGGCGAGGACCTGCACCGCCTGGGAGAGGTTGAGGATGCCGTAGTCGGGGTTGGCGGGGATGCTCACCTGGTGACTGCAGCAGCGGATCTCGTCGTTGGTCAGGCCGAAGCGCTCGCGTCCGAACACCAGCGCCACCGGATCATCCGCGGCGTTGCCCACAAGCTCCCGGGCCATGGCGTCGGGCTCGTCGTAGTGGGGCAGCGGCAGGCTTCTGAGCCGCGCGCTGGCGCCCACCACCTGCACGCAGTCGGCCACGGCCTCGGCGAGTGACGCCACCACCCGGGCCCCGTCGACCAGGTCCTCGGCACCGGCGGCCAGCCGCGAGGCCTCGGGGTCGGGGTGGCAGCGCGGGTTGACCAGCACCAGGTCGCTCAGGCCCATGGTCTTCATGGCCCGCGCCGAGGCGCCGATATTGCCGGGGTGGAAGGTCTGGACGAGGACGATGCGGATGTTGTGGAGCATGTGACAGCTGCTGGTGGAGTGGGGCCTGTATTCTAGCGGCAGGACGCAAGGCTGTAAGCCGTCAGCTCGAAGAAAACCCCGACGTCATGGAGTGGGTACGAACGGCTTGCAGCTTGAAGATGAAAAAACCCCCGCCGGTTTTCCGGCGGGGGTCGATCAGGCGGAAGCCTGGTGGGGCAGGGGCCGATTTACATCATGCCGCCCATGCCACCCATGCCGCCCATGCCGCCCATGTCCGGCGCGGCTTCCTTCTCTTCCGGGTCGTCGGCGATCATGCACTCGGTGGTGATCATCAGGCCTGCGACGGAGCCGGCAGACTGCAGGGCAGAGCGGGTCACCTTGGCCGGGTCCAGCACGCCCATCTCGAACAGGTCGCCGAACTCGCCGGTCTGGGCGTTGTAGCCGAAGTTGCCCTCGCCCGCCTTGACCTCGTTGAGGATGACGGAGGCTTCCTGGCCGGCGTTGCTGACGATCTGACGCAGCGGCGATTCCATGGCGCGCAGGGCGATGGCGATACCGTGGGTCTGGTCCTCGTTGTCGCCCTTGAGGTCCTTGATCTTGGTCAGCACGCGGACCAGGGCGGTACCACCGCCAGGCACCACGCCTTCCTCGACGGCGGCGCGAGTGGAGTGCAGGGCGTCCTCGACGCGGGCCTTCTTCTCCTTCATCTCCACTTCGGTGGCGGCACCCACGCGGATCACGGCGACACCGCCGGCCAGCTTGGCGACACGCTCCTGGAGCTTCTCGCGATCGTAGTCGGAGGAAGTCTCCTCGATCTGGGCACGGATCTGGCCGACGCGCGCCTCGATGTCACCCTCGCCACCGGCACCATCGATGATGGTGGTGTTCTCCTTGGACATGGTGATGCGCTTGGCGCTGCCCAGGTGATCCAGGGTGGCCTGCTCGAGGGTCAGACCCACTTCCTCGGAGATCACCGTGCCGTTGGTCAGGATGGCGATATCCTGCAGCATGGCCTTGCGACGATCACCGAAGCCGGGCGCCTTGGCGGCGGCGACCTTGACGATGCCGCGCATGGTGTTGACCACCAGGGTGGCCAGGGCCTCACCCTCGATGTCCTCGGCGATGATCGCCAGCGGCTTGCCGGCCTTGGCGACGGATTCCAGCACCGGCAGCAGTTCGCGGATGTTGGAGATCTTCTTGTCGACCAGCAGCAGGTAGGGGTCTTCCAGCTCGACCGCCATGGTGTCCTGGTTGGTCACGAAGTAGGGCGACAGGTAGCCGCGGTCGAACTGCATGCCTTCGACCACTTCCAGCTCGTCTTCCAGGCCGCGGCCCTCGTCGACCGTGATGACGCCTTCCTTGCCGACCTTCTCCATGGCCTCGGCGATGATCTCGCCGATGCGCGCGTCGCCGTTGGCGGAGATGGTACCGACCTGAGCGATGGACTTGCGCTCGGTGCAGGGCACGGCCAGGTTCTGGATCTCCTTGACGGCGGCGATGACGGCCTGGTCGATGCCGCGCTTGAGGTCCATCGGGTTCATGCCCGCGGTCACGCCCTTCATGCCCTCGGTGACGATGGACTGGGCCAGCACGGTGGCGGTGGTGGTGCCGTCACCGGCGACGTCGGAGGTCTTGGAAGCGACTTCCTTGACCATCTGGGCGCCCATGTTCTCGAACTTGTCCTTGAGTTCGATCTCCTTGGCGACGGAGACGCCATCCTTGGTCACGGTCGGGGCGCCGAAGGACTTCTCCAGCACCACGTTGCGGCCCTTCGGGCCCAGGGTGGCCTTGACGGCGTTGGCCAGGACATCGACACCACGGGCCATGCGCTTGCGGGCGTCGTCGGAGAACTTGACTTGTTTTGCTGCCATTTTCGAAGTCTTCCTATGAGTTCGTGAACGTCAGATTTGAGCGGTATGCGTGCGAGTCTCGGCTCTGCTTCGGGCTGTTCAGCCTTCGACAACGGCCAGGATGTCGGACTCGTTCATGATCAGGACTTCCTCGCCGTCGATCTTCTGCTTCTCGACGCCGAAGCCCTCCTTGAAGATCACGGTGTCGCCGACCTTCACATCCAGCGGGCGGACATCACCGTTGTCGAGAATCCGGCCATTACCGACGGCGAGGACCTCGCCACGAGTCGGCTTTTCCTGGGCGCTGCCCGGGAGCACGATGCCGCCAGCGGTTTTCTGTTCTTCTTCCACGCGACGGATGACGACGCGATCGTGCAAGGGACGGATGTTCATTGCTCACGTTCTCCTGATGGTTTGCTGTGCCGAGGCATCAATGCCGCGGCGGTTCATCATCACCCTCGCGGACGAGCCGCGAGGTGGAGGCGATGGATCGCCTTCCTTGTCGATGGCGTGGGGCTGACCCCGCGCCGAAGCCTGTTGCTGAGCGAGAAGTGGGGGCTGGGCAGGGGCTTTCAAGGGCGGCGAAGAAAAAAAATTCACCTCGGCCACCCCCTCAACGGCGCCGTTCGTCACGGCCGATGAAGTCACCCTCCAGCGGCGCCTCTCTCGAACCCTCCCGGGTGCTTGCCTGATCCTGGCGCGGGCCATCCCCCTCGCGGGCGGCCTGCTGCCAGTCGGCATCGGCACCCCGCGGCGAGCCGTGCCCCCCGGCCCGGAAACCGCTGCTGCGCATCCTCACGCCGAGCCGGGCGAGCAGGCTGGCCAGCAGGCGCCGGGCATCGGGAATCAGGCACAGGAAGCCGAGGGCATCGGAGAGGAAGCCCGGTGCCATCAGCAGGGCGCCGCCGAAGATCAGGGCCGCCCCGGTGAGCAGTTCACCGGAGGGCACCTCGCCCCGGGCCATGCGCTCCTGGGCGCGGGCGAAGGTCGCGACCCCCTCGCGGCGTATCAGGTGCAGGCCGATGAAGCCGGTGGCCAGTACCAGGAGCAGGGTCGACAACAGGCCGATCTGGCCGCCGACGGAGAAGAGGATGACGAAATCGAGCAGGGCGAAGAGGGTGAAGGCGAGCAGGAAGGGCATGACGACTCCGCGGGTGACAGTTGCGCAGAGGATGGGGGCGATGGGCGAAAAATCAAGCGGGAGGCGCCCCGCGCGGCTCTCCTTGATCGAAGGTGGAATATTATTCCATTAATGCATATGCTAATGGTGCAGTGCATCATCCCGCCGTTGCAGCGCATCGGCACGACGCCCCGAAGGTGCGGCGGTTCGCGGTCTGGCCTCGAGCCCGTGCCGGCGGTACAACCTTTCCCCTGGAGAAGCACATATGAAACTCGAAAGCACCGTCATCGCCATCACCGGCGGCGCACGCGGTCTCGGCCTCGCCATGGCCCACCTGCTGGGGCAGCGTGGCGCGATTCCGGCACTGCTGGACGTGGACGGGGACACGCTCGACCAGGCGGTGTCCAGCCTGCACGAGGCGGGCATAGAGTCGCGTGGCTACGTGGTCAATGTCGCCGACGAGGCCTCGGTGAAGCAGGCCTTCGGCGCCATCGCCGCCTCCCTGGGCCCGATCGGCGGCCTGGTCAACAATGCCGGCATCGTGCGCGATGGCCTGCTGGTCAAGGCGAAGGAGGGCAAGGTCGAGAAGACCCTGTCGCTGGAGCAGTGGCAGCAGGTGATCGACGTCAACCTCACCGGGGTCTTCCTGTGCGGCCGCGAGGCGGCAGCCCAGATGATCGAGGCGGGGCACGAGGGGGTGATCGTCAATATCTCCAGCATCTCGCGGGCGGGCAACATGGGCCAGAGCAACTATGCCGCCGCCAAGGCCGGGGTGGTGGCCTTGACCACCACCTGGGCCAGGGAGCTGGCCCGTTACGGGATTCGCGTGGGCGCCGTGGCGCCGGGTTTCATCGAGACCGACATGACGGCCTCGATGCGCCAGGACATGCTCGACAAGCTGACCTCCGGGGTCCCGCTGAAGCGGCTCGGCCAGCCGGTGGACATCGCCGAGAGCGTGGCCTTCATCATGGAGAACGACTACTTCAGCGGCCGGGTCATCGAGTGCGACGGCGGCCTGCGCCTCTGAAGCGGTGATGCTGGGGCGGGTCGTCGGTGACCCGCCCGCAGTGTCCCGGGACTCAGAATTCCACCTGGTCCTGCAGTCCCTCGACGGTGCTCGCGCCGATGCCGCTGACCTTCGCCAGGTCGTCGGCACTCTCGAAGGGGCCGTTCGCCTCGCGATACTCGATGATGGCCTCTGCCCGGCTGGGCCCCACCCCGGGTAGCTCGGTGAGCAGTTCGGCGTCGGCGGAGTTGACGTTGATGGGGGCTACCTCCTGGGCCAGTGCCGCCATGGATGACAGGCCCAGCAGCAGCCCGAGCAGCATCGCGGCAACGATCCCTCTGGTCCATTGTGTCATGTCGATTCTCCCTTTCGGTTCCTCTTGGTGTCGGACACCCCGCGGGTGCCCCTATCAAGCTAGCGTGCCGGCGTCGGAGGCAGGGTCCGACATCGCCGCCACGTATTGTCAGCCGGTTGCCACCACCGTTGCGGGTCTTTCCCGACATCCGTCGTCCGTCAGGGCTGATATACTGCCGCCATCCTGCCCAGTTCCCCGCTTTCCACCTGCCTGGAGTTCGTGCCGTGTCCACCGATTCGCCCCTGATCATCGCCCTCGACTACGCCTCCCTGGATGCCGCCCTGTGCCTGGCCGATCAGCTCGATCCGGATCGCTGTCGGCTCAAGGTCGGCAAGGAGCTGTTCACCCGCAGCGGCCCCGACGTGCTGGAGGCCCTGCACGGGCGCGGCTTCGAGGTGTTCCTGGATCTCAAGTTCCATGACATTCCCAATACCGTGGCGGGTGCCGTGCAGGCAGCCGCCGAGCAGGGGGTGTGGATGGTCAACGTCCATGCCGGCGGTGGTCGGCGGATGATGGAGGCCGCGCGGGAGCGGCTCGATCGGCACGGCCTGGCGACCCACCTGATCGCGGTGACGGTGCTGACCAGCATGGAGGCCCGGGACCTGGCCGAGGTGGGCGTGTCCGCGACGCCCGCGGAGCAGGTCGAGCGCCTGGCGGTGCTGGCCCGGGACAGCGGTATGGACGGGGTGGTCTGCTCGGCCCGGGAGGCGTCGCGCCTGCGCGAGCTGTGCGGCAGCGATTTCCTCAAGGTGACCCCGGGCATCCGCCCCAGCTTCGCCGCGACCGACGATCAGCGGCGCATCATGTCGCCGAGCCAGGCCATGGCGGCCGGCAGTACCCACCTGGTGGTGGGGCGTCCGGTGACCCAGGCGACGGACCCCATGGCCGCGCTCGTCGCCATCGAGGCGGAGCTGGCCGGGGAGTGAGCGCTACTCGCCCTCGATCCCGGTGATCGGCTTGGTGGTGCCCCAGCTGCGACAGCGGGGGCACTGCCAGTGGAGGTGTTCGCCGGCGTAGCCGCAGCGCCGGCAGCGATGCCGGGGCAGGGACCTGAGCAGGGTGTGGGTGTGGCGCTTGAGCAGCAGGATGCGCTCGGCGGGTTCGCCCTGGCCGTCGTGCCGGTAGAGGTCCATCAGGTAGTCCACCGCGCCCAGGCTCGGTTCCCGGTTGAGTTGCTCGCTGACCAGGTCGATGGCGGCCTGCAGGCCCTCGCGCCGGTGCAGCGTCTCGGCGAGCAGGATGATCACGCTGGTGTAGGGGGCGCGCTCGAGCATCTCCCGCAGGCACTGGACCAGGCCCTCCTCGTCATCCATCAGGTGGTAGGCCCGGCTCAGCGGCTCCAGGATGGTGGGGGCGAAGGCCGGATCCTGGTCGGGGATACGCTTCAGGATACGGATCTCCTGCTTGTAGTGGCCGGTGTCGTGCTCCATGCCGGCGAGCAGCAGGTTGGCGCGTATGCAGCGCTCGTCGGTGGCCAGCGCCTGGCGCAGGTGGCGGCGGGCGAGCGCCGGGCTGGAGGTGTGCCGCTCCTGCTCGGCGACCTCGCAGAGCCAGTGGGCGGCGGCCCGACGGATGTCGTCGTGCTGGCGCACCAGCTGGGGCAGGGCCACGTCCAGCGCCGCCTTCCATTCTCCCTCGCGCTCGAGCAGGTCGACCAGCAGGCGCTTGGCCGACTGGCGGGTCTCCTCGTCCTGGGTGTCTCGCACCAGCCCCTGGAGCAGGCGTTCGGCGCGGTCGAGCAGCCCCAGCTTGAGGAAGTCGCGTGACAGCTCGAGCTGCACCCGTTCGCCCTGGGAGGCGGTGAGGGTGGGGCGGGCGAGGAGATTCTGGTGGATCTTCACGGCGCGGTCGGCTTCGCCGCGGGTGCGGAAGAGGTTGCCCAGGGTGATGTGGGTCTCGATGGTCTCGCTGTTGACCTCCAGTGCGGCCACGAAGGTCTCGATGGCGCGGTCCTGCTGGTCGTTGAGCAGGTAGTTGAGGCCCACGAAATAATCCCGCGCGAGTGACGGCGACGGCGCGGGATCATGGTGGCTGTTGCGTTCGCGGCGGCCGAGCCACCAGCCGATGGCGACCGCTGCCAACAACAGCGCCAGCAGCAGAAGATCGGGCATCTAGGGGAGTTCCTTCATCTCCTGGATACGCAGGCGGTCGAGCTCCTTGCGTTGCTGCTGGTTGTGGCGTTGGGCACGGGTCAGCAGGGTGCGCAGGCGAAGGTAGACGCCGCTCATGGCGAGCATGCCCAGCAGCACGCCGCAGGCCAGGGCGGCCAGCAGCCACACCGACAGCGAGGCAGCGGGGAGCTCGATCCATATGAGGTTGAGGGGCAGCGCCTGCTGATTGTTGACGGCGAACAGGATGCCGATGAGCAGAACCGCCAGCAGGATGATGGCCAGGATCAGGCCTTTGAGCCAACGCATGAGCTTTAGTCCCCTGTGATGTCAGTCGGTGTGACAATGGAAAGCGGAGCTTGATGGGTGGAGAAGCACTCAGTAGCCCAGGGCGCGACTGGCGTCCACCTGCTCGCGCAGCTCCTTGCCGGGCTTGAAGTGTGGCACGAACTTGCCGCTGAGTGCGACCGGTTCGCCAGTCTTGGGGTTGCGGCCGACCCGCGGTTCCCGGTAGTGCAGCGAGAAGCTGCCGAAGCCCCGGATCTCCACTCGTCCCCCCTCGGCCAGGGTGTCGGTGATGTCGTCGAGGATCAGTCGCACCGCCGCTTCGACTTCCTTGATCGACAGTTCGGGCTGTCGCATCGCTATCTGCTCGATCAACTCTGACTTGGTCATCGGCTCTCTCCATGCATTCGTGCCTGGGGCCTGTCTGTTCCCGGCGTTGTTGTTTTACCAGAGCATACTGTGTAAATCGTGATAAAACAACGAACTACAACTTTTGGTGGCTGACGCCTCCCGGGGCGGGCCGGCGCTGGCTGTCGTGCAGTGGGGGCTCGGGTATACTGATGCCACATTCATCCGGACTGTCGAGGTCGACGTTGAGCGAACAATCGTCCATGGACGCTGCCCTGCGCAAGCGGCTCTACTGGCACTCCCGCCGTGGCATGTGGGAACTGGACCTGCTGTTGATACCCTTCCTCGAGCAGTGCTACGACACGCTGGACGAAGCGGACCAGGCCGCCTACCGGTCGCTGATCGACGAGGAGGACCAGGATCTCTTCGCCTGGCTGATGCGTCGCGAATGGCCCGAGGAGCCGGTGCGTCGCCGCATCGTGCAGCTGATCGTCGAGCATGCCGAGAACCCCGACAGCGCTGCGTATCGTCCCGTCTAGGCTCGCCCTGGGCGTCCACCTGCTGCTGGTCCTGCTGGTGGCCGGGCTGGCGCTGCGGTTCTCCCCGCCCTGGGTCGCGGCGCTGACGGTGCTGACCCTGGCGGGGGTCCTGGTGGGGGTGGCGCTTGGCCAGCCGAGGGGGGAGCTGCGGTCCGTTCCCGGGGCTGCCGGCGGCCCGGGATGGCAGTGGCGCGAGTCGCCCGGTGCCGCGTGGCGGCCGGTGGTCCTGCAGTGCGATTACCTGGGCCCCGGATTGATCGGACTGCGCCTCGACGGGCGTCGGCTCTGGCTGTGGCCCGACAGCAGCGATCGCGCCTCGCTCCGCGAGCTCAGGCGCGAGCTCGTTGCCCTGGCCTGAATGCGCCGCCGGGGCCCCGGCCCATCACGCCTCCTCCAGGTCGCTCAGCCGGATTCGCGAGGGTCGTGGTGCCGGATCGCCATGCACCGGGCAGTCGGGGTTGTAGTGCAGCCCGCGGGACTCGCGGCGGGCCCGGGCGCAGGCCACGGTGAGCCGAGCCAGGCGCAGGGCGTGCCAGAGTCGCGTCAGTTCGGCATCCGCTGCGGCGTGTCGTACCCGGGGTGCCAGTTCGTCCTGGAGGCGAGCCAGGCTGTCGGCGGCGTCGGCCAGGCCGGCATCGCGGCGCACGATGGCGACCCGGGAACTCATCACGCTGCGCATCGTCTCGAACGCCTCGGCGATCGCCTCCGCGGGCATCCGCCGGGTGCCCGGTGGCACGCGCCGCAAGGGGGCCGTGGAGACGGGGTCGCGCCGGCCCAGTCGCCGGGCACAGCTGCGGGCAAACACCAGGCACTCCAGCAGCGAGTTGCTGGCCATGCGGTTGGCGCCGTGCAGGCCGGTGCAGGCGACCTCGCCGATGGCGTGGAGTCGCGGCACCGTGGTGGCGCCATCCAGGTCGGTGGTGACGCCGCCGCAGCTGTAGTGGGCCGCCGGCACCACCGGGATCGGCGAGCGGGCGATGTCGAGCCCGCGAGCGGCACAGTGGGCCTGGATGGTGGGGAAGTGGTGGCGGATCGCCGACTCGCCCAGGTGGCGAATGTCGAGCAGCACGTGATCGGAGCCGGTGCGCTGCATCTCGGCATCGATGGCCCGGGCGACGATGTCACGGGGGGCCAGTTCGGCCCGCGGGTCGAGCGCCGGCATGAAGCGCTCCCCCTGGGTGTTGAGCAGCAGCCCCCCTTCGCCGCGTACCGCCTCGCTGATCAGGAAGGGCGGCCCTTCGGGGTCGTAGAGGCAGGTGGGGTGGAACTGCTGGAACTCCAGGTTCATCAGCTCGGCCCCGAGTTCGGCGGCCATCATCATGCCCTCGCCGCTGGCGGGGCGGGGGCTGGTGGTGTGACGGTAGAGACCGCTGGCGCCACCGGTGGCGAGCACGGTGTCCTCGGCCAGCAGCTCGTGCAGCCGACCCTCGCCGTCCAGGCAGCGGGCGCCCCGGCAATGGCCGGCGTCATCGCCGATCAGGCCGATGGCGGTGAGGTCGGAGCGCAGGGTGATGGCCGGGTGTGCCCGGGCATGGGCCATCAGGGTGTCGACCACGGCGCGGCCGGTGGCGTCATCGGCATGGATGATGCGCCGGGCCCCGTGTCCGCCTTCGCGGGTCAGGTGATAGGGGTAGGTCGCCTCGGGGCTGGGGTCGGGGGTGAAGGGCACGCCGAGGGACAGCAGCCACTCGATGGCCGCCGGCCCCTGCTCCACGGTGAAGCGTACCGCCCGCTCGTCGCACAGGCCGTCGCCGGCCACCAGGGTGTCGGCGACATGGGCATCGAAATCGTCCAGCGGCGAGAGCACGGCGGCGATCCCCCCCTGGGCCCAGCGGCTGGCCCCCTGGTCGTCGCTGGCCGGGCGCATCAGGGTGACGCGACGCTGGCCGGCGACCTCCAGGGCCAGGACCAGGCCGGCGACGCCGCCGCCGATGATCAGTACGTCATGCTTGCCGTCACTCATCTCGCTTTCCTTGTTCGTGGGGGGCCTGTGTCGCGACCGACCCCGAGCGCCGCGAGGCGCTGCGCAGGCGCCGGCTGGGCAGGCGGTCCAGGCTCCCCAGTCGATCCACCAGCGCCTCGGTCAGGCGCGCCAGTTCGCGGTTGAGCCAGAGGTAGCCGCTGGGGCTGAAGAGCGCCCGGCCGCTGTCGGTGCGGGCATTGCAGGCCAGCTCAGCATGGCGCTGCAGGTCGAACGGGTGGACCCGGGCCTCGATGGGCTGGCCGGTGCGTACCTGGAAGGCCAGGCTGCCGAGCACCCGGGCCAGGACGTGCTGCTCCTCGCGCAGCCCGACCATGGCGTCGATACGTTCATGTCCGGCGCGGGTCGTCCAGTGGGTCTCGAGCAGCAGCTCGATGGTCGAGAGCATGCGGCGCTGCAGGGATATGATGTCATCGACCTCGCCGCGGCGCAGCCGACGCTCGCGATGGATGGCGTCGACCAGGCCGCGCTGCTTGACCAGCATGGCGCTGGTGGCCTTGAGCAGCGTACGGGTGTCGATATCCACCGCGTCGGTGGCCGAGGTGTGGGCGTGGTAGAGCCGCGCCATGCGGTCCAGGTTCTCCGCCAGCATGAAGCGCAGCATGTCGGTGGCCTTCTGGGGCAGTACCAGGACCGTGACAGCGATGCCCACCAGGGTGCCGAGCAGCACGTCGAAGGTGCGCCACAGGCCGAGCGTGAGGTCGTGGCTGCCGTCGCCGATCACCAGCAGCAGGCTGATGGCGAACATCAGGCCGCTGTAGCCATGCCGGTTGCCGAAGGTCAGCCAGGTGGCGACCCCGATGCCGGCCAGGGCGCCGGCCGGTACCAGCAGCGGCACCGGCAGCGGCAGGAGGATCAGCGCCAGGCCCCACCCGGCGCCGAGCAGCGTGCCCAGCAGGCGCTGGCGGCCCTTGTCCAGCACGCCGCCGATATGCGGCAGGTTGCCCATCACCATGATGGTGCTGACCAGTGCCCAGCTCGAATGGTGGATGGGGAAGACATGGATGATGGTGAAGGTGATCACCAGGGCCAGCAGGACGCGCAGCACATGCAGCTTGCGCCGGTGCCGGTAGTTGAAATGGGGGTCGCGCAAGCGCGGCAGGATCATCGGCGTATGCCCCGGCCGTGGGCTGGAATCGGAAGGGTGCTGGCGTGATGCGGGTAGGCTGGTGCCCGGAGCCGGGCTCGAACCGGCACGGTGTTGCCACCGAGGGATTTTAAATCCCTTGCGTCTACCAATTTCGCCATCCGGGCGGCACGGGTTCGAGCGAGAGCATCGGGGAAAAAAGTGGAGGCTGGAGTCGGAATCGAACCGGCGTACACGGAGTTGCAGTCCGCTGCATAACCACTCTGCCATCCAGCCTCATCGAGTCGTGTTTCTATCTCCAGGGAGGAGATGGAGCGGGAAACGAGATTCGAACTCGCGACCCTCGCCTTGGCAAGGCGATGCTCTACCACTGAGCTATTCCCGCCTGACTCGAGAGCGAATTATACGGATAAGTCGGTGACTGTCAAACGCTTTTCGCTCCCCGTGACGATACCGGACGATCACATGGAGCGGCTCAGGTGGGGCCAGGCCGCCCGCAGGTAGAGGACCATCGACCACAGGGTCAGCACGGCGGCCACATAGAGGGTGGCGACACCGAGATTGGCCAGCAGCGTGCCGGGGGAGAAGGCCAGCAGCACCAGCAGGGCGATCATCTGCAGGCTGGTCTTGACCTTGCCGATCCAGGAGACGGCCACATGGCCGCGCTTGCCCATCTCGGCCATCCACTCGCGCAGCGCCGAGATGACGATCTCACGCCCGATGATCACCAGCGCCGGCAGGGTCAGCCAGATGGCCTCGTAGCGCTCGATCAGCAGTGCCAGGGCCACCGCCACCATCAGCTTGTCGGCCACCGGGTCGAGGAAGGCGCCGAAAGGGGTCGACTGGTCCCAGCGCCGGGCCAGGTAGCCATCCAGCCAGTCGGTGACGGAGGCCAGGGCGAACAGCGCGGCGGCCAGCGGCATGCTCCAGGCGAAGGGCAGATAGAAAAGCACCACCAGCAGCGGAATGAAGACGATTCGAGCCAGGGTGAGAATGTTGGGTATGTTCATCGTGTGATGCAGTCCTTGCCGGGAGGGGGTGCAGGAAGCCGTCCTCATTCTATCCAGCTTGGGCGTCATCATCCATGCAGGGCGCGATGAATCGCCGCGGCGAGGGTGTCGCTGATGCCGGGTACCCGGGCGAGTTCCTCGCGGCTGGCCTGCTTGACCCCCTGCAGGCCGCCGAAGAAACGCAGCAGTTCGCGCCGCCGGCGAGGACCCACGCCGGGGATCTCCTGCAGGGTGGAGGTGCGCCTGGCCTTGTCGCGCCGGGCCCGGTGGCCGGCGATGGCGAAGCGGTGCGACTCGTCGCGGATGTGCTGGATCAGGTGCAGGGCGGGCGAGGCGCCGTCGAGGTCGAGGCTGCGATCGATGGTCTCCACGAACAGCGTCTCCAGCCCCGCCTTGCGGGTCGTGCCCTTGGCCACCCCGAGGAGCATCACCCCTGTGACCCCGAGCTCGGCGAACACCCCCCGGGCCATGTTGAGCTGTCCCTTGCCGCCGTCGACGATCAGCACGTCGGGCCGCTCACCCTCGCCCTCGGCCAGGCGCTTGAAGCGCCGTACCAGCGCCTGGCGCATGGCCGCGTAGTCGTCACCGGCGGCCACCCCCTCGATATTGAAGCGGCGGTAGTCGGACTTGCGCGGCCCGTTCTCGTCGAATACCACGCAGGAGGCCACGGTGGCCTCGCCATGGCTGTGGCTGATGTCATAGCACTCCAGCCGTCGCGGCACCGCCTCGAGGCCCAGGGCCTCGCGCAGCGCCTCGAAGCGGTGCGACAGCTGGGCCTGGCTGGCCAGCTGGCTGGCGAGCTGCTGTTCGGCATTGGTTCGCGCCAGTTCCTTCCATTGGGCGCGATGGCCGCGCACCTGGTCGGTGAGTCGCACGCGGCGGCCGGCGCGCTCGGAGAGCGCCCGGGCGATCAGCTCGGCGTCCGGTATCCGGTGGCTGGTGATCACCTCCTGGGGGATCTCCCGGGCCTGGCCCAGGTAGAACTGGCTGACGAAGTCACCGAGCAGGGCCTCGGGGCCCAGGTCCAGCCCGTTGGAAGGGGCGTGGTGACGAGCGCCCAGCAGTCGTCCCTGGCGCACCGTGAGCACCGAGATGCACAGCGCCCCGGGGCGGCTGGCCAGGGCCAGTACATCGGCATCGCCGCCGGCGGTGTCGACGAACTGGCGCTGCTGCAGCTGTCGCAGCTGCTGGATCTGGTCACGCAGCCGGGCGGCTTCCTCGAACTCGAGCGCGCGGCTGGCGGCCTCCATCTCCTCGCTCAGCTCCCGGGTCACCTGCTCGCTCCTGCCTTCCAGGCACTGCACGGCGTGCTCCAGGTCGCGCCGGTAGTCCGCCTCGCTGATGTAGCCCACGCAGGGCGCGCTGCAGCGCTGGATCTGGTACTGCAGGCAGGGCCGGGTGCGGTGGGCGAACACGCTGTCCTCGCAGTTGCGGATGCGGAAGATCTTCTGCATCAGCGACAGGCTCTCGCGCACCGCGCCGCTGCTGGGGTAGGGGCCCAGGTAGCGGCCGTCGCCGCGCCGGGTACGGGCGCGCTTGTACTCCAGCGCCGGGAAGGGGTGGCGGTCGGTGACGAAGACGAAGGGGTAGGACTTGTCGTCACGCAGCAGGATGTTGTAGGGCGGGCGCAGCTCCTTGATCAGCGTCTGCTCCAGCAGCAGTGCCTCGGTCTCGCTGTTGGTCACCGTGACCTGGATGTCGGCGATGCGCGCCACCAGCGCCTGGGTCTTGGCGTTCAGCGCGCCGCGGAAGTAGCTGGCCAGGCGGGCCTTGAGCCGGCGCGCCTTGCCCACGTAGAGGGTCTCGCCCCGGTCGTCCAGCATGCGGTAGATGCCGGGCGACTCGCTGACGGTATCGAGGAAGTGTCGATGGTCGAAGTTCATGGGTGCGGGACGGGCCGGGACGACGGGAGTGCCATTCTAGCAGCCCGTGGCGGATCACTCGACGCTGGCGAAGCCGTCCACCAGGCCGTGGCGAAGGCCGAGATGGGTCAGCTCGACGTCGGAGTGGACCCCGAGCTTCTCGAAGATGCGGTAGCGGTAGGTGTTGACCGTCTTGGGGCTGAGGAAGAGCCGGTCGGAGATATCGGACACCTTCTGGCAGTTGACGATCATCATCGCCACCTGCAGTTCCCGCTGGGAAAGCTGGTCGAAGGGGTTTTCCTGGGAGTCGATGCGGGACAGCACGAGGCGCTGGGCGATCTCGGGGCTGACATAGCGATGGCCGGCGAAGACGCTGCGGATGGCGCCGACCATCTCGTCGTGCTGAGAGCCCTTGCTGATGAAGCCGTGGGCCCCGGCCTCCAGCAGGCGCTGGGCGAAGGTCTCCTCGAGGAAGGCGGTGAGCACCAGGACGCGGGTGTCGTCGACGCCGCGCGTGATCTTGCGGGTGGCCTCGAGGCCGCCGATGCCGGGCATGCGGATGTCCATCAGCACGATGTCGGGACGCAGGAAGCGGGTCTGGTTGATGGCATCCTCACCATCGACGGCCTCGCCGACCACGCTGATGTCCTCCTCGGCATTCAGCAGGTGGGCGATGCTGGTCCTTACCAGGTGGTGATCATCAGCTACGAGAACCCGGATCAAGGTAACGCCTCCTGAGCAAAGTGGCGGATCATCGGCTGGGACGTCGGCGGGACGTCGGCAGTACTCCAAGAGTGGCACAACTTGATCCTAAGAGGAATTGGTTCGCGGCGTGAAAAATTCTCGTTCACATTATCTTGCCGGCCGGGGTTGACGGAAAGCCCTGCCATGCGTAGGATATGCCTCGTTCTCGCACGGCGAGACAGCGTGGGGCCTTAGCTCAGCTGGGAGAGCGCAACACTGGCAGTGTTGAGGTCAGCGGTTCGATCCCGCTAGGCTCCACCAACAAGATTCGAAGAAAAAGCCGCCTGAAGCCCTGCTTCAGGCGGCTTTTTCGTGTGCGCCGGGAAGGGCGGCCCGGCGTGCCGGCGGCCGCGTCGCAGGGACAAAGTGTCGCAACTCTACAGTAGTGTCGATTTTTTTGGCATGATGGCCTCATCAACCCACAGGAGAGATGTCATGCCAAACCAACAGTTCGTCACCGGCCTGGACAGTGAGGTGCTCAGCCACTGGGTGTCCCACTCGCTCGCCCAGCGCGCCGCACAGGACGCCATCGTCGCCTTCATCGACTGACGGCTTCCTCCCGCGGTAGCCGATTCTCGGGCCAGGGATGGTCCCGCTTCCCGCATCGGCGGCGTTTCTCCTTCCCTTCCGCTTTCCGTTCTTCCCCCTCCCCCTTGTCGCCACGTTCACACGCCTTGTCGCCTGGCCGGCCCCCCGGACCGATCCCGCCATCCGTGCCGCGTCGCCTCCCGTCGCCGTGATGCAGGTCATGGGTGGCCTTTGCCGTCCGGTGCTAGCTTGTGATCAACAGTGGTCGAGGCGCTGACCCCGGGTCCCGGGGCGGGTCGGCCGCGGGAGGAGCTGAGATGAGCGATGCCTTCGATATCGCGGATGAGCTGGGACCCGAGAAGGTCCTCTATCTGCACGATGTGGCCACGGGGCTGCGGGCCATCCTGGTGGTCGACAACGTGGCGGCGGGCCCGGCGATCGGCGGAACACGCATGGCGGTGGATGTGAGCCTCGAGGAGTGCAGCCGCCTCGCGCGTGCCATGACGCTCAAGAACGCGGCGGCATCGCTGCCCCACGGCGGCGCCAAGGCGGTGATCTTTGCCGATCCGAAGATGCCGGCCGACGAGAAGGAGCGCCTGATGCGCGCCTACGCCTACGCCCTCAGGGACGTGAAGGACTATATCGTCGGGCCGGACATGGGAACCGACGAGACCGCCATGGCCTGGGTTCACGATGTGACCGGCCGCGCGGTGGGCCTGCCGCGGGAGATCGGCGGTATCCCCCTCGACCAGATCGGTGCCACCGGTTTCGGCATTGCCGTCGCCCTCGAGGCGGCGCAGCCCTTCGCGGGCGTCGAACTCGCCGGCTCGCGGGTCGCCGTCCAGGGATTCGGGGCAGTCGGCATGCATGCCGCGCGCTTTCTGGGCGAGCGCGGTGCGCGGCTGGTTGCCGTCGCCGATTCCCGCGGCACCATCTGCGCCAGCGAGGGGCTCGACACGGCACTGCTGATCGACTGGAAGCGGCAAGGCAAGGCCGTGGTCGACTTCCCCGGCGGTGAGGGCCGCGACCGCGAGGCGATCATCGATGTCGACTGCGATATATGGATACCCGCGGCACGCCCCGACGTGATCCATGAGGGCAACGTGGAGCGACTCCGGGCGCGGGTCGTGGCCGAGGGGGCGAACATCCCGGTGACCGAGGCGGCGGAAAGACGCCTGGCCGAGCGGGGCGTGCTGGTATTGCCGGACTTCATCGTCAATGCCGGTGGCGTGATCTGCGCGGCGGTCGAGTACCGGGGTGGCGGCCAGCGGGAGGCCCTTGCCAGCATAGAGGAGAAGGTCCGGGGCAACATGGAGGAGGTGCTGAAGCGGGCCCAGGCCGATGGGCTGATGCCGCGAGAGGCCGCCGTCGAGCTGGCCAGGGAGCGAGTGCTATCGGCGATGCGCTATCGCCGCACCCGGTGAGGCCGGCGAGCCGTCGCTCAGGCGCAGTCGGCGGCGCCTTCGCCGAACATGTCGAACAGCAGTTCCCGGCCCAGGGCGGTGAGCACGAAGCGGTCCTGCTCGTTGTACGAGGCGGCTTCACTGCGCTCCAGGACGCGCTGGCAGGCGGTCCAGTCACTCGAGGCGGCATTCAGCTCCCGCATCGCGCCGCGGTCGAGGCCGCGATGGGGCACCGTCACCGACTCCAGCACGTGGCCGTGGTGATAGAGCAGGGCGGCCATGTTCGACAGGCACTGGCGCAGACTGCGCTGCATGGTGGACAGGGGGGAGGTATCGGGTGTCATGCGCTGCATCTCTCCGGCTAGAGTGTGCTGCAGCGCACTATACCACGAAAGTCTGACTACGACCAAAGTCGAGCCTCCGCCGGCGCCCCTAGCCCTCCACGCGGCCCAGCAGCAGGAACTCCAGCAGCGCCTTCTGGGCATGCAGCCGGTTGCCGGCCTCCTGCCAGACCACGGCGCGGGGATCGTCGAGCAGGGTGGTGCTGATCTCCTCGCCGCGGTGGGCGGGCAGGCAGTGCAGGAAGAGGACGTCGTCCCTGGCCCGGTCGAGCAGGGCCTCGGTGACCTGGAGGTCGGCGAAGTCGGCCTCGCGCCGCGCCTGTTCCTCCTCCTGGCCCATGGAGGCCCACACGTCGGTGGTCACCAGGTCGGCATCGACCACCGCCTGCTGCGGGTCGCGCAGCAGGGTGACACGATCCCCGGCGGCCTCCAGGATGTCCTGGCGTGGCTCGTAGCCTTCCGGGCAGCAGATGCGCAGCTGGAAGTCGAACTGGCTGGCGGCGTTGATCCAGGAGTGGCACATGTTGTTGCCGTCGCCGATCCACACGGCGGTGCGCCCCTTGACGCCGCCGCGCAGTTCGGTCCAGGTCATCACGTCGGCCAGCAGCTGGCAGGGGTGGTAGTCATCGGAGAGGGCGTTGATCACCGGTACGCTGCTGGCGGCGGCGTAGGTCTCGAGCCCCTCGTGGGAGAAGGTGCGGATCATCACCGCGTCGACCATCTCCGCGAGCACCCGGGCGGTGTCCTCGATGGGCTCGCCCCGGCCGAGCTGGGTATCGCGGGGCGACAGGAACAGCGCGTGGCCGCCGAACTGCGCCATGGCGGTCTCGAACGAGACGCGGGTGCGCGTCGATGACTTCTCGAAGATCATCGCCAGGGTGCGATTGGCGAAGGGGGTGTAGGTCGGGCCGTGGGTCTTCAGGCCGTTCTTGATCGAGATGGCGCGCTGGATCAGGTAGCGTAGCTCTTCCGGGCTGAGGTCCAGCAGGGTCAGGAAGTGGCGGGTGGCCATGGGATCGCTCCACGGAAAAAACGACCATCCTAGCCAGCGGCAGGGGGATGCGCAATGCGACCTGCATCAGTAGAATGGGCTCACCCCAATACCGACAAGCGCACTCGGGTATTCCGGTGCGACGGTCCACCCTCCAGGGTTCAGACACCCAAGCGTCAGAAAGGACAGGCCCATGAGTACCACTGCCGAGAACATCCAGCGTCAGATCAGCGAAAACCCCATCCTGATCTACATGAAGGGCACCCCCCAGCTGCCCCAGTGCGGGTTCTCCGCCCAGACCGTCCAGGCCCTGATGGCCTGCGGCGAGCGTTTCGCCTTCGTCAACGTCCTCGACAATCCGGACATCCGGGCCGAACTGCCCAAGATCGCCAACTGGCCGACCTTCCCGCAACTGTGGGTCGAGGGCGAACTGGTCGGCGGTTGCGACATCGTGGTCGAGATGTACCAGAACGGCGAACTCGAGAAGCTGGTCAAGGGGGCCGCCGCGCGCGCCGAGGCCAGTGACAAGCCGGAAGCCTGACCGGGCTTCGCCCGGAGCTGTAAGCCATAAGCTTTAAGAAGCAGGCCCGCCAGATATCCGGCGGGCCTGCTTCGGTTTGTACAGTACTGGAACGAAGGCAAGCTACTGCACGGCTTACGGCTTACGGCTTACGGCTTACGGCTTACGGCTTACGGCTTACGGCTTACGGCTTACGGCTTACGGCTTACGGCTTACGGCTGCTCCTCGACGCCCTGCTCGCGCTGGGCCAGGGCCCAGCCGCCCAGGTCCTTGTAGCGGTTGACCATGGCGCAGAACAGTTCGGCGGTGCGCTCGGTGTCGTAGCGGGCCGAGTGGGCCTCGTTGTTGTCGAACTCGATGCCGGCTGCCCGGCAGGAGCGCGCCAGTACCGTCTGGCCGTAGACCAGGCCGGCCAGCGAGGCGGTGTCGAAGCTCGAGAAGGGGTGGAAGGGGTTGCGCTTGATCCCGCAGCGACCCACGGCGGCATTGAGAAAGCCGTGGTCGAAGGCGGCGTTGTGCCCCACCAGCACCGCCCGGGTACAGCCGTGGGCCTTGATCGCCTTGCGCACGGGGCGGAAGATCTCCCCCAGTGCCTCGGACTCGGTCAGCGCCACCTGCTGGCGCAGCGGGTCGTCGAGCCGGATGCCGGTGAAGTCCAGCGCCGACTGCTCCACGTTGCTCCCCTCGAAGGGCTTGACGTGAAAGGCATAGGTGGCGTCGGGTAGCAGGTTGCCCTCCGGGTCCATGGTCAGGGTGACGGCGGCGATCTCCAGAATCGCATCGCGTTCGGCATTGAATCCGCCGGTTTCCAGGTCCACCACCACCGGCAGGAAGCTGCGGAATCGCTGCGCCATCATCTCGCGGGCGATCGCCTCGCTCATGCACCTCTCCTTAAGCGTCTTTCCGACTCGTCATGACCCATGCCCAGCCAACGGGGCGTGCTGGCACGCCCCGGCCGGCATTCATCGAATCGCGAAAGTCTAGCAGTTTGGCCCTGTGGCGTCCCGTGGTCGGTATTCGCTGGCGGACTGCCGCGCTATAATCGAGGGTTCATGACGTCATTCGTTGTCCTTCATTTCAGATCAGGAGCCCCTACATGTCCGATGTCAAGAAGGTCGTTCTCGCCTATTCCGGCGGCCTGGACACATCCGTCATCGTCAAGTGGTTGCAGGAGACCTATGACTGTGAGGTCGTGACCTTCACCGCCGACATCGGTCAGGGGGAGGAAGTCGAGCCGGCGCGCGCCAAGGCCCAGGCACTGGGGGTCAAGGAGATCCATATCGAGGACCTGCGCGAGGAGTTCGTGCGCGACTACGTCTACCCGATGTTTCGCGCCAACACCCTCTACGAGGGCGAGTACCTGCTCGGCACCTCCATCGCCCGCCCGCTGATTGCCCGTCGCCTGATCGAGATCGCCAACCAGACCGGTGCCGACGCCATCTCCCATGGTGCCACCGGCAAGGGCAACGATCAGGTGCGCTTCGAACTGGGCGCCTATGCGCTGAAGCCCGGCGTCAAGGTGATCGCCCCGTGGCGCGAGTGGGACCTGACCTCCCGCGAGAAGCTGATGGCCTACTGCCAGCAGCACGACATCCCGGTGGACTTCACCAGCCAGAAGAAGAAGTCGCCGTACTCCATGGACGCCAACCTGCTGCACATCTCCTACGAGGGCGGCATCCTCGAGGATCCCTGGGTCGAGGCCGAGGAGGACATGTGGCGCTGGAGCGTCTCGCCCGAGACCGCCCCGGACACCCCCACCTATGTGGAGCTGACCTATGAGCAGGGCGACATCGTGGCCATCGACGGCGTGCCGATGAAGCCCCACGAGGTACTCGAGAAGCTCAACAAGCTGGGCGGCGACAACGGCATCGGCCGCCTGGATATCGTCGAGAACCGCTACGTGGGCATGAAGTCCCGTGGCTGCTACGAGACACCCGGCGGCACCATCATGCTGCGTGCCCACCGTGCCATCGAGTCGCTCACCCTGGACCGCGAGGAAGCCCACCTGAAGGATGAGCTGATGCCCAGGTACGCCGAGGTGATCTACAACGGCTACTGGTGGAGCCCGGAACGTCGCATGCTGCAGGCCGCCATCGACGAGACCCAGAAGAACGTCTCCGGCGTGGTGCGCATGAAACTCTACAAGGGCAATGCCACGCCGGTGGGACGCAAGTCGAAGCAGTCGCTCTTCGACGAGTCCATCGCCACCTTCGAGGACGATGCCGGCGCCTATGACCAGAAGGATGCCGAGGGCTTCATCAAGCTCAACGCCCTGCGCCTGCGCATCGCCGCCGGCAAGGGCCGCAAGCAGGACTGAGCGCGGCGCCCACGCCCTACCTCGACGCCGGCTCGCCGCCGGCGTCGTCGTTTCGAAGCTTGTCCCTGATGAGGAGAGCACCATGTTCAAGAAACTGTTGGCGGGGCTGTTCGGCGGCGGTGACGACCGGCCGAAGGGGGCCGCCGCTGCCGAGCCGGTGGAGTACAAGGGCTACCTGATCGTCTCTGAACCCGCCGACCAGGGTGGCCAGTACCGCGTCAGCGGCTGGATCCGCAAGCCCCTCACCGCTGAAGGAGAGGGCGGCGAGATGCTGGAACACCGCTTCGAGCGTTCGGACATGGTCCCCGGCCGCGAGGCCTGCGACCAGCTGATGGTCAGCAAGGCGCAGCGTTTCATCGACGAGGTGGGCGACGAGATGTTCACGCCGCGCTGACGGTCACCCGCCGCGAGCCGTCGGGTCGACGGCGGCCTCGGGCGCCGTTCTGAATCGCGGGGCTTAACCCTTCGCCCAAGTGCCACGGAAGGGATGGCTCGCTACACTTCGGGTATTCGTGAACTACGGTTGACGCCGACCCGGAGCCTCCATGCGCCTGCTGCATCGCGCCTCACCCTGGCGGGCCCTCTTCGCCGGGGATCTCCCGCCTGCACCCGACACCCTGTCGGCACTCCTCTCCCCGTTGGGCGAAGCACTCTCGTCACTGGGGCCGGAACCGAGCCTCGCCGAGGCCCATCGCTGGCAGGTCGAGCTCGTCGAGGCGCTGGACCGGCTCGACCTGCCGGCGTGGCGGATCAGCCAGCTGATCAGCGACCACAACGACTGGCTCTACCGCCGTGCCATCGACCTCTCGCTCAACGAGATGCAGGCCCAGGGCTGGGGGCCGCCTCCCGTGGCCTGGTGCGTCTTGACGCTGGGCTCCGGCGCCCGTCACGAGAGCCTGCTGGGGCCGGACCAGGACAACGCCATGGTCATCGCGGACTACCCCGACAGCCGTCACAACGAGATCGATGGCTACTTCCAGGCCCTGGGCGAGCGCTTCACCACGCGCCTCGACGAGGCCGGCATCCCGCTGTGCAGTGGCCACGTGATGGCGCGCTGGCCCATGTGGCGCAAGCGGCTTGGCGAGTGGGCGGAGCAGCTGACGATCTGGACGTCCGAGCGGCGCGTCAAGCGGGTGCAGCAGGCCAATATCCTGCTCGATTTCCACCCCGTCCACGGGGACGCGACCCTGGCCGAGGCCCTGGCCGAGCATGTCGCCCGGCGGGTGCCCCGTGCCTCGCTGTTCCTCGACGAGATGGCCGCGCTGCTCGACGAGCTGCCGGTGGCGCTGGACCGCTTAGGCCGGCTCTCCGGCAGCCTGGAGGGCGCCCCCCATGAGCGGGCCATCAACCTCAAGCATCAGGGCGTGCTGCCGCTGGTCAATGCGGTGCGCCTGCTGGCGCTGCGCCACGGCGTGCGGCCTCCGGATACCCGTACCCGGCTCGCCGCCCTGGTGATGGAGGAGGTGCTGAGCGCGGAACGGGCCCTGGCCCTGACCTCGGCACTGGAGCGGCTGCAGGGGCTGTTGCTCGGCGAGCAGCGCACCAGCCTGCAGGAGGGGCGTGCGGTGGACGGCTGGGTGGACACCACCCGGCTCGGCGAGGACCAGCGCCTGCTGCTGCGCCACGACCTGCAGCAGATCCGCTCGCTGGTCAGGCTGGCCCGGGGACGGCGCTAGGGGAGGGGGGCGTCTCGGCCACCGCGCTCGGCGGCGCTTCCGGCAGTTCCATCACCAGGCAGGCGCCCCCCAGGTGCGGGGCATCCTCCACCCACAGCCGGCCGCCCAGATGGGCGACGATGCCGCGGCTGATCGGCAGGCCCAGGCCGCTGCCGCGGGGCCGGCCACGGCTCTTCTCGGGGCTCTCGCCGGGCCGCTGGATCTGGTGGAACTTCTCGAATACCCGTTCGCGCTCCTCCGCCGCGATGCCCGGCCCGTTGTCCTCCACCATCAGGAGGTAGTGGTCCTTGTGGCGCGCCAGGCGCAGCAGGACTCTGGGATCGGCCTGGTCGGCGAACTTGCCGGCGTTGTCGAGCAGGTTGATGATCACCTGCTCCAGGCGGTCCGGGTCGCCCACCACCGGCGCCTCCTCCACCTTGATCTGCACTTCCAGGCTGACGCCGCGATCCTCCTGCATGTGATGCACCGCATCCACGCTGTGGCGGGTCAGCTCGACCAGGTCCAGGCGCTGGGGGTTGAGGGTGAGGCGGCCGCTCTCCAGGCGCGCCAGGTCGAGGATCTCCTCGATCAGCCGCGAGAGTCGCTGGCTCTCCTTGACCACCACGTCCAGGAAGTGGACCCGCTTCTCGTCGGGCAGGTCGCTGCTGTCGCGCAGGATCTCGGCGAAGGCGCGGATCGAGGTGAGCGGCGTTCTCAGCTCGTGGCTGACCATGGCCACGAACTCATCCTTGAGCCGGTCGAGTTCACGCAGCCGCTCGTTGGCGGCGCGCAGCTCCTCGCTGGCGCGGGCCAGCTCGCGGGACTTCTGCTCCAGCCGGCGGTTGACCTCCAGCGTCTCCGAGGTGGTGTCGAGGATGCTGAGGATCGACTCCAGGTCCAGGGCCTCGCCGCGTACCACGGAGTTGATCAGCACCCGCGCCGAGGCGCTGCCGAGTGCCCCGGCCAGTGCCTGCTCCGCCCTGGCGATCAGTGCCGGCGGCGCGGGCTGGTCGTCGCCCTCGTGCTCGCCTTGCAGGGCGAAGACCCGGGCCGTGGCGGTGATCCCCAGGTAGCGGTCGAGCAGGGCGCGCAGTTCGCCCCGGGTGGTCTGGCCGTGCCACAGCGAGGTCTCCATCAGGCCCGGGTGCATCGCCTCGGCGAACAGCGCCGCCTGGGTCTGCTCCAGGGCACCCTGGCGGGTGAAGAGCGAGACCCCGACCAGCAGGCCGACGTTGGCCAGCAGGCTCCACAGCAGCGAGTGGGTGTAGATGTCCCACCCCTGGAGGCCGAACATGGCATAGGGCTTGAGCCACGAGACTCCCCAGGGGCCGTCCTCGATGAAGCCCGCATCGAGCCAGCCCGACAGCGCGAAGCCCGGCAGCAGCAGCGTCCAGGCCCACAGCAGGAAGCCGGCGATCAGCCCCAGGGCCGCCCCGTTGCGGGTGGCGCCGCGCCAGTACATGCCGATCAGCATGGCCGGGGCGAACTGGGTGGCGGCGGCGAAGGAGACCAGGCCGATGGTCACCAGGCTGTAGGAGTCGCCGATCAGGGCGTGATAGAGGTAACCCAGCAGCAGGATCAGCACGATGGCCACGCGGCGGATGCCCAGCAGCCAGCCGGCCAGTTCGCCGCGGGAGCCCAGGTGGAGCCGTCGCGAGCGCAGCAGCAGCGGCATCACCAGCTGGTTGCTGACCATGGTGGAGAGCGCGATGGTCTCGACGATCACCATGCTGGTGGCCGCCGAGAGCCCGCCGATGAAGACCAGCAGCGGCAGCCCGTCCAGGCCGGCGGAGAGCGGCAGGGTGAGCACGAAGCTGTCCGGGTCGCCGCCCGGTGCTCCCAGCAGCAGCCCGGCCATGGCGATGGGAATCACGAACAGGTTGATCGCCAGCAGGTAGAGCGGGAAGAGCCAGCTGGCACGCTTGAGGTGGCGCTCGTCGACGTTCTCGACCACCAGCACCTGGAACTGCCGGGGCAGGGTGAGGAAGGCGAGGAAGGCCAGCACCAGCATGCCGGCCCAGCCGACCGCGCCTCCCGGCACGGCCTCGAGGCTCAGGGCATCGGTCAGTGCCGGTGTCGCGGCGACCCGCGCGAACAGGTCGCCGGGGCCGTTGAACAGCACGAAGACCGTGAACACGCCCACCGAGAGGAAGGCCACCAGCTTGACCAGCGACTCGAAGGCGATGGCCGCCACCATGCCCTCGTGGCGCTCGCTGGCGTCCAGGTGGCGGGTGCCGAAGAGGATGATGAACACCGCCAGCACCAGCGCCACCCAGAACGACTTGTCGTGCCAGAAGCTCTCCTCCGCCAGGCTCAGTTCGGCGGCCGCGGGGTAGTTCACCAGCACCGCATGGCTCAGGGTGATGGCCTTGAGCTGGAGCGCGATGTAGGGAGTGATGCCGATCAGGGCGATCAGCGCCACCAGGGCGCCGAGGCTGGAACTCTTGCCGTAACGGGCGCTGATGAAGTCGGCGATGGACGTGATGCGCTGTGCACTGGCGATGCGCACCATCTTGCGGATCACGAAAGGGGCCATGAGCATCGCCAGGGTCGGGCCCAGGTAGATCAGCAGGAAGCTGGGCCCGTGCTCGGCGGCTCGCCCGACGCTGCCGTAGAAGGTCCAGGCCGTGCAGTAGACGGCAATGGAGAGGGCGTAGACGGTTGGCGAGCCGATCAGCGAGCGGCCCTGCTCGGCACGGCGGTCGCCCCAGGCGGCGATCACGAAGAGCAGCGCCAGGTAGCCGAAGGCGACCCCCAGCACCACCATGTCGCTCCTCATGGGCCGTTCACTCCTCGGGCCGGTGTTCCATCAGCCAGGCGGTCAGGGCGATCACCGCGCCCCAGGCGAGGAACAGATAGAGAGGCAGCCAGGAGAGCCCGGTAGCGGATGGCCGATCCGCCACCAGCAGCAGCGGCGGCGAGAAGAGCAGGGCCGCGAGCACGATCAGGGCGACCAGGCGTTCCTTGAGCCGAGGGGTCTTCATGCACTGGCGTCCTCCCTGTCGAAGGCGGTGGCCTGGAGCGCCAGGACCTGCTCCAGGGTGTCGAAGCCGCGAGCCTCGAGCCGCGGCAGCAGCGCCAGCCACAGCTCGGCGGTGACCCGGGCGTCGCCCAGGGCCGTGTGGCGGGCCCCGGGGGGAATCATCAGGCCATAGCGCTCGGCCAGGGTGTCCAGGTCGTGGCCGTCGATGCCTTCGTCGAGTGCCCGCGACAGCAGCAGGGTGTCGAGCACCGGCATGTCGAAGGTCACCCCGCCCCCCGATGGCTGGATGGCCAGCAGGTCGAAGGCGGCGTTGTGGGCCAGTATCACCGCTTCGCCGATGTAGTCGCGAAAGCGTGGCAGCACCACGTGCAGGGGCGGGGCGCCGGCCACGTCGTCGTCGGTCAGGCCGTGGATGGCGGTGCTGGCCGGGGGGATCGGGCGGCCCGGGTCGACCCGGATATCGAAGTTGTCACTGGCCAGCAGGCGGGCGTTGACCACGCGGCAGGCCCCGATGCTGATCACGGTGTCGCCGCGGCGCAGCTCGAGGCCGGTGGTCTCGGTGTCGAAGGCGACGACCTCCAGGGCGCGCAGCGAGCGGCCGGCGAGCTCGGCATCCGGGGGCGGCAGGTCGGCGATGCCGAAGTCGTGGAACTCGGGCCGGGGCGGGGTCCTCGGGCGTGGTGCGCCGACCCGCTCGGTGGCCGGCAGCGGCAGGCGCAGCCGGGCGTGCCGGCCGTCGGGGTCGGCCAGGCTCCAGGCATCGCTGTCGTGCTGGCGCAGCACGTCGCCCACCCGTGGCGCGAGCGGCAGCGCCTCCAGGGGCAGGCGGCGCCAGTCGGCGAGCTGGCTCTCGTTCAACGGCGAGCCCTGCCACACCAGGTCCAGGTAGACCCGCTTGTTGCCGAGACAGATCTCGGCCTCGATGTCGCCCTCGCCGGCATGTTCCACCAGCCGCGACAGCAGCGCCCCGAGCAGCACCAGCAGGGCCGTGGCATCGCCCTTGAGCCAGGCCGGCATGCCGATCGGCACCACGCCCAGGCCCTCGCCGGCGTAGCGCTCGTTGAGGGCATCCCAGAGGTCGTTGGACCACAGCGGCACCAGCCGCTCGCCCTGGCGCTGCATGTCCTCGATCAGCGCCCCCATGCGCTCGATGTCCCGGCCCAGCGCCAGGCTCTCCTCCTCGATCACCGCCTCCAGGCGGCTGCGCAGCTCGGTGGCATCGCCCTCGGGACGCAGGCTGGTCAGGGCATCGGCGGCACTGGTCAGGCTGGCACTGTGGCGGCGCAGCAGCGGCAGGGTGTCGACCAGCTCGGCCCGGGCCCCCATCTCGCTGGTCCAGGCGGCGGTGGTATCGGTGAGGGTCAGCAGGGTCTCGCCGTTGCTGCCGGGTACCCGGCGCAGGATGGCCCGCAACCAGCGTTCGTCGCAGGGCACCAGGACCTCCCGCGGGGAGCCGTCATCGGGGAGCTGGCCCATGGCGTCCTGCAGGCTGGAGACCGGAATCATCGCATCTAGCCGCTTGCCCAGGCCGAGCCCGGGGTGACCCTCGAACAGGGTCTCGGCGGCCTGGTTGAAGAGCAGCAGCCGGCGGTGGTGGTCGCAGAGCAGCAGGGGCGTGTCCAGCACCTGCAGCAGCGTCTCCAGCTCCTGGCGGATGCGCGCCGCGCTGCGTGCCCCCTCGGCATGGGCGGTGGCCAGGCGGTTGCGGTCCGCCCGCCAGGCATCGCGCACCCGCACGAGGTCGGGGCCCAGGCCGCGCAGCCAGCCCTCCGGCGGGTAGTCCTCCCTGGCGTCGGGGTTGGCCACCAGCCGGGCCAGCTGGACCTGGAGATGGCGCAGCGGCGTGAACAGCTGGCGTTCGAGCAGCAGGCCGACGAGGAAGATGGTGCCGCCGCCCGAGAAGCAGCCCAGCCACAGGACCCAGCGGGCCAGCCTCTGGGGCTGGAACAGGCTGTCGAGCCAGAGCGCGAAGACGGCACCGCCGAAGATGCTGACCCCGCTGAGCAGCAGCCAGAGCCCCACCAGGCGCTGGCGCCGGGGCAGACCGGAGATACGCCGGGCCATCAGCTTGCCTCGGCGAGCAGTGTCTTGACCTTTTCCACCAGCGCCTGGGTCGAGAAGGGCTTGGTGATGTAGTCGTCGGCGCCCAGCGCCATGCCCTTCTCGCGCTCCACCTCCCGGCCGTGGGCGGTGAGCATGATGATCGGCAGGCGGGCATGGGCCGGGTCGGCGCGCAGCTGCTCGAGCACGTCGAAGCCGCTGATGCCCGGCAGGCTGATATCCAGCAGGACCAGGTCGGGGGCGCCGTCGGCCACCCTGGCCAGGGCGCCTTCGCCGTCCTCGGCGGTGACCACCTCGAAGCCGGCCTGCTGCATCAGGAATTCCAGCGACAGGACGATGTTGGGTTCGTCGTCCACCACCAGGACCTTGGCCATGGGCGCTCTCCTCGTAAGCGTACTTGTATGCATTGTTACCGATCAGTCTAGTGGTCGGTAACGCCCCGGCAAAGACGACCTTGGCAGGAGACGGCGACCGTCCGGCCGGGGGGCGGCGGCGTCACGAGGAGGGGGCGAGTCGCTCAGTGCTGGTCGTCGCCGTTCTCGAGCTTCCGCGAGCTGGGCCCCAGCGGGCCGAGCCACAGCCATATCTGCACCACCACCAGCAGCGGCAGCAGCCAGACCGGCGCCCCCACCGTCGAGACCAGGACGTAGTGGATGAAGAAGGCGGTGATCCCGGCGACGAGTCCGACCAGCGGGAACAGCAGGGGACGCTGGCGACCGGGCAGGCGCGACAGGCGGAACAGCGAGCCGACGAAGATGCCGAAGGTGGCCGTCATGGCCAGGGGAATGAGGAGTTCTTGCATGTCGAGTCTCGTGCCGTGGGCGAGCGGAGGGATTGGTGCCAGCCTATCGCCTCCATGGGTGGCCTGACCCTACGACTTTTGATGCAGGTCGCCCGTTCCTCGTGTTGCCGCCTGGACTCGCCGGCCGAACGCGGGCATCACCCGGGTGGGTTTACACACCTAGCGGTCGAAGAGCCGCTGCCGCAGTGCCAGTTCCCCGCGCCCCAGCCATTCGTGCAGCGCCTGGGTGCTCTGGTGCAGGTGGTAGGCCCGCGGCAGCCAGGCCGACGGGCCCTCGGGCGGGACACTGGCGAACTCGGTGGGGGCGGGGACCACCGTGAAGCCGTTGCGCTCGAATTCCGCCACGGCCCGCGGCAGGTGCCAGGCCTGGGAGACCAGGGCGATCCGCTCCACCCCCGTGCCGTGCAGCATCTCGGCACTGTGGCGGGCATTCTCGCTGGTGTTGCGGCTGCGCCCCTCCATCCACAGTACCGGCACCTCGAATACCTCGCGCAGCGCCGCGGCCATCAGGCTCGCCTCGGCGCTGTGCTCGTCATGGACCCGGCCGCCACTGACCAGGATCGGCAAGCCGCTCTCGCGGTGCAGGTGGGCGCCATAGGCGAGCCGGCGCCAGCTGGCGTTCGCCGGGGCGTCGCCCCAGCCGAATTCGGGCGAGCGGTAGTCTCGGCCGCCACCGAGGATCACGATGGCCTGGGCATCGGCCAGCGGGGCCGGCCCGGTCAGGGCCGGGGCTTCCAGGCCCTGGCGCAGGGCGTGACTCGCCACCGGGGTCGCCAGCGCCAGCAGTCCCCCCAGGCCGAGCAGCACCAGCAGGCCGGCGAGCAGCCGCATTCGCGACCACAGCAGCATCCCGAGCAGGGTCAGGATGGCGTTGACCAGTGGCGGCAGCAGCAGGTACTTCAGCATCTCCATGTCGCTCGGGCTCCCTGTCAGCTGTTGCGGGGCTCGTCGGCCGCGTCGAGCGGGTCGAGGCGCCGGGTCGGCCAGTGCACGACGGCCGTGCGGCGGATCATCCGCTCGGCCAGCGCCGGGTGCTCGCGGCGGATCACCCGGGTGGCGAAGTCGGCCAGGAAGCGTGACTTGAGCTCGGCACGGGCGCGGTCGACGCCGACGTCGCGGTAGGGCGTCGAGGCCAGCAGCATGAAGCCGTCGTCGGGAATGCGCCCGGCACGCATGTTGGCGTCGATGATGGCGGCCGCGGTGCCGATGGGCTCGGAGAGGTCCGGGCTGTAGGGACCGACGATCAGTGCCGTGTTGGGCAGGTGGAGGAAGTCGAAGCCGCGGCCGATGCAGATCACCCACTCGCGATGCTCGATGTCGAGTTCCCGGGCGACGCCGCGCAGCGAGTCCACATGGGCCAGGTTGCCCTCGAGCAGCGGCAGCAGGTCGCGGCGGATATCCACCGGCATGTCGGGGCAGAGCATCGCGACCCGGCGGTCGAGGTCGGGGGCCTCGGCGCCGGTGAGCGTGCTCATGTCCAGGGTCGTGCCATCGTCGCCGTGCACGACGAGGGCATCGCCGTCGGTCTCGAAGCCGCACACCAGGGGATAGACGTTCTGGCGGTCGCGGCCGAACAGCTGCTCCGCCTGGTCGCGGATCTCGCGGGCGTGGCCCAGGGCCGCCGCGACATCACAGTCGAAGCCGGCACAACCCCGCGATGCCTCGCCGCGGGAGAAGTGGTAGGTGATGATCATCAGGGCCGCGTGACCGGCACGGATGGCCTCGCCCACGGTGTCGGCGAGCATCTCGCCGAGGTAGGGCCAGCCCAGGTCGAAGATGCCGCCCAGGTTGCGGAAGGGGGTGATGATGCCCAGCGGGGTGCGGGTGGCATGGGGCAGGTGGATGCGACCGTCCATGCACTTCATCACCAGGATGCGGGTGGGGTGGCGGGCCAGGTAGCGCTCCCTGGCCAGCGAGGCCGAGGGGCTGCAGAAGGTCTCGCCGTGCTCCCGCGAGAGTGCCAGCAGTGCCTCGATGCGCTGCTCGATCGGACGGTCGTGAATTTGCATGGGCCGGCTCTGAGGGTGACGTGTTGTTATCGGCCTTATCGTCCACCAGCCGGCCCGTGGATGCAAAATCGCGCTGGCCTCAGGGCCTGTCGGGGGCGAGTCCGCCGAGCAGCAGCGCGATGGCGGCCAGGGCCGGCGTCGCGCAGGGCCATCGGTGGCACCTTCTCCTCGGCAGGTCCTCGTGACACTTCCACTATCGTCCCTCCGCGTTCAGATATCGACCTTCTCCTTGAATTCGCAGAGGTCCTCGATCACGCAGCTGCCGCAGCGCGGCTTGCGGGCCAGGCAGGTGTAACGGCCGTGCAGGATCAGCCAGTGGTGGGCGTCCTGGCGGAACTCCTTCGGCACGTGGCGCAGCAGTTTCTGCTCCACTTCCACCACGTCCTTGCCCCTGGCCAGGCCGGTGCGGTTCGCCACCCGGAAGATATGGGTGTCCACGGCGATGGTCGGCTCGCCGAAGGCGGTGTTGAGGATCACGTTGGCGGTCTTGCGGCCCACGCCCGGCAGTGCCTCGAGGGCGGCACGGGTGCGGGGGACCTCGCCGCCATGCCGGTCGACCAGGATCCGGCAGGTCTTCATCAGGTTCTCGGCCTTGGTGTTGTAGAGGCCGATGGTCCTGATGTGCGCCTTGAGACCCTCCAGGCCGAGGTCGAGTATCGCCTGTGGCGTGTTGGCCACCGGGAACAGTCGGGCGGTGGCCTTGTTGACCCCCACGTCGGTGGCCTGGGCCGAGAGCAGTACCGCGGCGAGCAGCTCGAAGGGCGTGCTCCAGTTCAGCTCGGTGGTGGGCTCGGGGTTGTGCGCGCGCAGCCGCGCGAAGATCTCATGGCGTTTCTGGGCGTTCATGATCGTCTCGACCGGATGTGGCGTTTCGGAGGGCGGCATCGGCATCGTCGAGCATGCGCCGGGCGGTGGCCACCTGGCGTTCGGCGGCGGCGATGGCATCACGATCCCCCTGGCGCTCGGCATGGGCCAGCTGCTGGCGTGCCTTGCGCAACGACTGCTGCGCCGCATTGACGGCCATCCGGCGCTGGCGCTCTCCGGGCGGCTGGCCGCGCTGCTGTCGCGATGCCTGCGAGCGCTGGCGAATCAGTCGCTTCTGGCGCTCGCGACGTTTCTCGCGGGCCTCGCGTTCCAGGCGCCGGTGGCGCGCCTCGAAGCGTCGGCGCCCCTTGTCGGCACGCCGGGCCAGGTAGGCGTCGCGCTCGGCGTCACTCCTTGCCGCGAGCCAGTCCGGGTGGGGCAGCAGGTCGATGCAGTCGACCGGGCAGGGGGCCACGCAGAGCTCGCAGCCGGTGCACTCGTCGACGATCACGGTGTGCATCCGCCTGGCCGCACCCAGGATGGCGTCCACCGGGCAGGCCTGGATGCACTTGGTGCAGCCGATGCACTCGGCCTCGCGGATCACCGCGGCCAGCGGCGACTGGGCGGGCTGCTCGAGGGGCAGGGCGGGCTGCCCGGTCAATTCGGCCAGCCGCGCCACGGTGGCCTCGCCACCCGGTGGGCAGCGGTTGATCGGCTCGCCGGCGGCGATGGCCTGGGCATAGGGGCGGCAGCCGGGGTGGCCGCACTTGCCGCACTGGGTCTGTGGCAGCTCGGCGTCAATGGCCTCGATCAAGGCGTGGCGGCCGGTCACATCGGCACCTCGGTGGGGTCGTCGGCAGCTGGGCATAGGGCCCCATATTGTACGCCTTTTGCGACGGCTCCTGTACCTCAGCGCGGGGTGGCGCCCGCCACGGCGGGACAGTAGGCCATCACCCGGTTGCGGCCCTGCGCCTTGGCCTGGTAGAGGGCCTGGTCCGCCGCCCGCATCAGGGCGCCGGGGTCGTTCGGTGCGGGGGTCGCGCGTGCCGCCGCGCCGATGCTAACGGTCACGATGCTGTCGATGGGAGAGGCCGCATGGGGCAGGGCAAGCTCGGTGATGGCGCAACGCAGCGCCTCCGCATGGGCGACGGCGGCGTCGATGGGCGTGCCGGGCAGCACCACGCTGAACTCCTCACCACCCGTGCGTGCCACCAGGAACCCCTGGCTGCCCAGGTGGTGATCCATGCGATCGGCCAGGGCCACCAGGCAGGCGTCGCCGGCGGGGTGGCCGTAGTGGTCGTTGTAGTGCTTGAAATGGTCGATGTCGACCATCAGCACCGAGACCTCCTGCCGCGCCGACGGGCCATCCTCGAGCGCCTCGCGCAGGCGTTCGTCGAAGAGCCGACGGTTGGCCAGCCCGGTCAGGGGATCGTGCTGGGAGAGGTCGAGCAGTTCGTCGGCCTGCTGTTGCTGGTGGTCGAGCAGGTGCTGGAACTCCCGGGCCAGGGTGCCGATCTCGTCGTTTCGCTTCAGCAGGGCCGCGGGAGTCCCGGCCTGCGTCTCCCCCTGGTGCAGGCGCTGGGTGAAGCGCGACAGCTGGCGTAGCGGCCTGAGCACCATGTGCTCGAGCAGCAGCAGCACCACGACCAGGGTCACCACCAGCACGCCCCCGGTCCAGTAGAGGGCGAAGCGAAAGGTCTCCAGGCTGGCCTGGTAGCGCTGCCGCGGCAGGTCGGCGTCGATTCTCAGCCCGTGGGTCTCGGGTAGCGCGGAGACGTGACGACTGGCCGCCATGCGTGTCGACGACGTCCGCGCCAGGTCCATGGCGGGGGCGGCACCCGCCCGGGGGGCGCTCGACAGGCTCAGCTCGATGCCGGTGGTCTCGCGGAGCTGCGCCACCAGGGGCGGCGTTATCGGCCTCACCATGGCCAGCCAGCCCGCCGGGGGACGTTCCTCGTGGGTCGTGTAGATGGGCGACAGGCCGACCAGGCCCAGCTCCGGGGCCGCCAGCAGCCGGGCATGGGTGCCTTCCTCCAGGCCGTTGTCGATGCGCTCCTGCAGCAGGCTAAGGGTGTCGTCGGCCCAGTCGCAGGGCGCCCGGGCTTCCGGGGTCGCGCCCGAGCAGACAGTGAAGTCCCCATCCTCGATCCCGGCGATCCAGTAGGGCCGGTTGTCGGCGGAGAAGAACACCATGAGGCCCAGGTCGAGGGTCTCGAGGGTGCTGTGATAGAGGTTGGAGGCGACGTACTGCGGCCGTTCGCCTCGCACGAACCGATAGGTGTCGTCCCACCAGGCCCAGTCCTCCACCAGGCGTTCCATGTGCCTCAGCTCGGCACCGAGGGCGCGTTCGATGCGGTCGAGTTCACCGCTGGCGTACTGGTTCTCGTCCTCCAGCAGGACCGGCATGATCTGGTAGCGAGCGACCAGCAGGAGCGTCAGCAGCGACAGGCAGAGCACGCCACCCAGGGCCAGCAGGAAACGGCGGCTGAGCGAGGAGAAGGTATGGGACATGGGGTCGATTGCCGCCGGTCGGTGAAGAGGGATTCCGTCTACGGAATAGGTATCGGCAGGCGGGACGCCGGCTTGAGTCACGGGGGCCGGCAGGCACCACGGCGAGGGGAGCGCGGCGGGGCCGCGCTCCCCAGCTGGGTCAGGTCACGCGCTGGCCGGGCTCGGCGCCGGAATCCGGCGAGAGCAGGTAGATGCCCTCGCCACTGCCGGCGGCCAGCACCATCCCTTCGGAAACGCCGAAGCGCATCTTGCGGGGCGCCAGGTTGGCGACGGCCACCGTCAAGCGACCCTCCAGGGCCTCGGGGGCGTAGGCAGCGCGGATGCCGGAGAACACCGTGCGGGTCTCGCCTCCCAGGTCCAGGGTCAGCTTGAGCAGCTTGTCGGCGCCCTCGACGTACTCGGCCTTGGCGATGCGCGCGATGCGCAGGTCCACCTTGATGAAGTCATCGAAGCCGATCTCGGCGGCGATGGGCTCTTCGGCGAGCGGCCCCCTGGGGGCCTCCTTCAGCTTCTGTTCTTCCACCAGGTCCTCCTTCGATGCCGCCATCATGGCATCGATCCTGTCCCGCTCGACGCGGGTCATCAGTGGCTTGAACTTGGCGATCTCGTGGTTCACGAGCAGGTCGTGGCGACTGTGCCAGGCGAGGGAATCGAGCTTCAGGAAGTCGCGGGCGCCCTCGGCCATCGCCGGTACCACCGGTGCCAGGTAGACCATCAGCTGGCGGAACAGGTTGATGCCCACCGAGCAGATATCCAGCACCTCCTGCTCGCGACCGGCCTGCTTGGCCAGCACCCAGGGCTCGGCGTCGGCGATGTAGGTGTTGGCCTCGTCGGCCAGGTCCATCACCCTGCGCATGGCACGGCCGAACTCGCGGGCCTCGAACTCCTCGGCGATGCCGTCGCCGGCGGCGATGAAGCGGGCCACCAGCTCGGGTTCCGCGCAGTGGCTCGAGAGTCGACCATCGCCCAGCTTCTTGACGAAGCCGGCACAGCGGCTGGCGATGTTGACCACCTTGCCGACCAGGTCCGAATTCACCCTTGCCGCGAAGTCCTCGAGGTTGAGGTCCAGGTCATCGACCCGGGAGGTGAGCTTGGCGGCGAAGTAGTAGCGCAGGTACTCCGGGTTGAGGTGCTCCGCATAGGTGGCGGCCTTGATGAAGGTGCCGCGGGACTTCGACATCTTGGCCCCGTTCACCGTGACGAAGCCGTGGCAGTTGACCGCCGTGGGGGTGCGGAAGTCGGCGCCGTGGAGCATTGCCGGCCAGAACAGGGCGTGGAAGTAGACGATGTCCTTGCCGATGAAGTGGTAGACCTCGGCCTCGGCGTCCCGCTTCCAGAAGGCGTCGAAGTCGATGCCGGTTCGCTCGCACAGGTTCTTGAAGCTGGCGAGATACCCGATCGGGGCATCGAGCCACACGTAGAAGTACTTGCCCGGGGCGTCGGGGATCTCGAAGCCGAAATAGGGCGCATCGCGGGAGATGTCCCACTCGTTGAAGCCGGACTCGAACCACTCCATCAGCTTGTTGCGGATCTGCGGCTGCACGTGGCCCTCGTTGATCCAGCCCTCGAGGAAGTGGGCGAAGTCGGGCAGCTTGAAGAAGTAGTGGGTGGAGCTCCGGACCTCGGGCGTGGCACCGGAGATCGCCGACACCGGATCGATCAGCTCCGCCGGGGTGTAGGTGGCGCCGCAGGCCTCGCAGTTGTCGCCGTACTGGTCGTCGGCGCCACACTTGGGGCAGGTACCCTTGATGAAGCGATCGGCCAGGAACAGGCCCTTCACCGGGTCGTACATCTGCTCGATGTCCCGGGTGGCGATGTGGCCGGCGTCCCGCAGTCGGGTGTAGATCAGCTCGCTGAAGTAGCGGTTCTCCTCGGAATGGGTCGAGTGGTAGTTGTCGAAGGCCACGCCGAAGGTCGAGAAGTCCTGCTGGTGCTCGCGGGAGACGCGCTCGATCAGCGCCTCGGAACTGATGCCCTCCTGCTCGGCGCGCAGCATGATGGCGGTGCCGTGGGCGTCGTCGGCGCAGACGTAGTAGCACTCGTGGCCGCGGCTCTTCTGGAAGCGTACCCAGATGTCGGTCTGGATGTATTCCAGCAGGTGGCCCAGGTGGATCGAGCCGTTGGCGTAGGGCAGGGCACTGGTGACCAGGATCTTGCGCGGATGGCGTGCGGTGTTCGACATGTCGGCTCTGGAATTCCCAAGAAAATCAGACCCTCGATTGTAGCCATGTTCGGCGTCCGCTGCACCCGCCGGCTCGGGGTGCCATCCAGGCCGTGGCAGGGCCCTGGCGACTCGGGTAGTATGTCGCCCCGGTCGGCAGGTACGTCAAACGGATTGACGGCCGTGATCGGCACTCAGCGCTTCGCACGTCACACATCCATGGAACCGCGATAGAACGACTGATCATTCATGGAGGATTCACCATGCGACTTCGCCACTCCCTGCCGCTGCTGCTGGCCACTGCCCTGCTGGCCGGCTGTGCCGGCAACGCCATCTCGCCGACCTACACCAGCTCGAACCCGGAAATCATGCGCATCAGCGACGATCGGCCCGCCGATCCCGAGAAGCGCATCGAGGATCTCGGCTCCTACTGCGTGGAAGTCACCGAGACCTGGAACGCCCACGGCACCACGCCGGATGGCCAGAGCCTGTGGGCCAAGGACACCTCTCGGGCGGTGGTCCGCTGCGACTGAGGCCCTGAGCTAGCGGCACCCGGCCCACGCCCGCATGGGCCGGGTGCCACTCGCCTCCCCCTGCCATCCCCACCTGCCTCATCTCATCCTCCAGAGCCGCACTGCCGTGTGTGCAGCCCTGGCGGGGGCGCTCCACATCGGCACGAGATCGAGGGCAGGATGCCGCGTACGGTGGATGGCCGTGCCCCGGGCGCCGCCGTGTTCGACGGCCGGCCGCCGTCGTGACCCCGCCATGGTGCGGTGGGCACGCACGCCGGGGGCCTGCGGTCAGGGCAGGGGGATCTCGTTGACCCACTTCGGGCTGTGGTAGCCGCGCTGCACCGCGGGGCGATGGGCGATCTCGAGGTACCAGCGCCTCACGTTGGGGAAGTCGCCCAGGTCGATCCGTTGCCACTCGTAGCGCGAGATCCAGGGCCAGGTGGCGATGTCGGCGATCGAGTAGTCGCCGGCCAGGTAGGCCTCGTCGGCCAGGCGCCGGTCGAGCACCCCGTAGAGGCGCAGGGCCTCGTCATGGAAGCGCCGTTCGGCGTAGGGCGCCTTGCCGGGATGGAACTTCAGGAAGTGGTGGACCTGACCGAGTATCGGGCCGATGCCTCCCATCTGCCACATCAGCCACTCGAGGGTGCGGTGGCGCCCCTCGAGATCCGTCGGCAGCAGCCGGCCGCACTTCTCGGCCAGGTAGATCAGGATCGCCCCGGACTCCATCAGCGTGATGCCGGTGTCGTCGTCACGCATCGCGGGGATCTTGTTGTTGGGGCTGAGCGCCTGGAAGGTCGGGGCGAACTGCTCGCGGTGGGTGATATCGACGGCATGGGCCCGATAGGGAAGTTCGAGTTCCTCGAGCATGATGGAGACCTTGCGGCCATTGGGGGTGGTCCAGGTCCAGAGATCGATCATGGCGGTGAGGTCCTCGTCGGGAAGTCGGGAAGCATGGGTGGCGGTGGGTGGCCCGGCCGGACCGCAGCGGTCTCGGCATCCTGCCCCGGGCCCTGGTGCCAGCGGCCCGGGGCGCCGGCTCATCCGCGTGGGTTCAGGCAGTTGTCATAGAAGGCCACGGTGGCCGGCCAGTCGCTGAAGATGCCGATCACGCCGGCGTCCCGGGCCAGCACGTCGAGCGAGACCAGCTTGTCGCCCTCGCGGCGAATCACCTCCTCGGTGGTGCTGTGGTACCACTGGCCACCTTCGGCCAGCGGGCCGGAGCGTTCCAGGGTCCAGGTGATCAGCTCGAGCCCGGCCTGCCTGGCGTGCTCGGCATAGGTCGAGGGCACCACGCGGCTGTCGCCGTCGCCGAACTCCGGATTGGCGGCCAGCAGCATCCACATCGGCGGGGCGAGGATCTTCACGCCCTGATCGGCCAGTTCCTGCATGCTCGGCGACCAGGTGGCGGGGTCGGTGTGGTCGAAGGCGTCGTCGTCGTAGCGGCCGTCCAGGTAGACGGCCTGCTCGCTGAACTCGGGCTCGTTCTCGATCCAGTAGAGCACGTCGTCGAGCTGGAACGACTGGGCATAGACGTCGCCAGCGGGCACGCCGGCGGCCTTGTACTCGTCGATCATCTTCTGGGCGTAGTCCTGCTGCGAGAAGCCGTCGAAGGGCATCTCCACGCTGGGCGCCTTGAGCTCCGGGGTCATCTTCACGCCCAGTGCCTTGAACAGCTCGATGGTGTCGGCGTGGCTCATCAGGGTGCCGCGGGTGTCGTAGAGGTCGGTGCGCCAGGCAGGGGTACCGGCGAGATACGCCTCGATGCTGCGTGCCTCCTCGTCGGCGCCCTCCATCTTGCCTTCCAGCGTACGGAACTCGGCCAGGGTGATGTCGCTGGTGCAGCACTGGATCTCGGCGGCGTTCACGAGCTCGCCGCTGTCGGGGTCGAACGCCGGCGGCACGCTGCACTTCTCGGCGAGATCCGTCGCGACGATGTTGGTGGTGGTGTGCAGGTCGCACTGCGAGTGCCGGCAGACCAGCTCGTTGTCGGCGGTGAAGGTGACGTCGCATTCGATGATGCCGGCACCGCCCTGGGCACCGGCCAGGTAGGACTCCAGGGTGTGCTCCGGAAACTTCAGCGGCGCACCGCGATGGGCGATGGTCAGCTCGGAAGGCTGCCAGTCACGCTGGCTGGCGGCACAGGTCAACAGCTCGGACTTGAGCTCGCGTTCGCGGGCGGTCTCCTCGCTCATGTCGTTGACCAGGAACAGCGGCCGGGGACCGAAGGAGAGGTTGCGCGCGGCGTCGACCAGGCTGTCGTCGAGATCGGTGGTGGGCCGGGCATCGGCGTGGGCCAGGGAACCGAGCGCCAGGGCCATGACGCAGCCCAGGGCAGGGGAGAGTGTCTTGTTCATGTCGTGTCTCGCTATCTTCCTTGTTGGCGTCGAGTGGAGGTAACCACCCTGCCGGCGCCGCATGACAGTCGTGCAACGCCGCCATGACGTTCCGCTCCACCCCCTCCAGCGTAGTCGTTTGATCCGCTGTCGTGATCACCGTCCTCGCCTCCCGGGCCCGTTGCCGGGAGGGCGATCCAGAGCAGGGGAGGATAACGTCGTGCCAAAATTGTCTCACCGGCATGGGCCGCGGCCACTACACTCAAGGGCGCACCAACATTCCGCTCCTGGGGGGCGTTGACATGTCCACCGCAACAGCCACACGAGTGCCCACGGTTCACGAGATTCCCGCAGCGAGCCACGATGCCGTTGCCGCCCTGCCCGAGAGTGTCGCCATCGCCTCGCAGCCGATATTCGACTGGTGGATGCATCACTGGATGGATGCCAGCCATCCGATGGCCAGGCTGCAACGGGCCTGGATGGAATCCATCCTCGAGGCGATCCAGGTCGAGGCCGAGTTCCTGAACGCCTGCGCTGCCTCGGGCGAGAAGATGTCGAAATGCTTCTCCGACCCGGACGTGCTCCAGAGCCCCGCCTCGTTGGGCAGCTGCTGTCACGAGGTCGCCAGGGAGATGACCGATGCCCATATCTCGAGGCTCGGCAAGGTGGCCGAACTTCCCAAGGACTTCCGGCAACGGCTCTGGGAAGAGATCTGCTGAACCGACATTCATCCCGACACTGCCATGAACGGGAAGGGAGGGGTCGCCCCTCCCTTCCCGTTCTGCCCTGTGGGCTTGCCGACATTCCGCGAGAGGCGATCACGTCGAGCGCCGGGCCATCAGCATCTCCCGGGTCGCCGGCGGCAGGCACTGGCTGCGGGCGCCGGGGGCGAGGTGCGGAGCGAGGATCGGCTCCATGCCCTTGAGCACCTGCACCGGTAGTGCCGAGGTGAAGCGGAAGTCGTCCGACTCGCTGCCGGCCACGTAGGCGGTGAGGGTGCCGAAATGGTCGTCGCCGAGGTAGAAGACGAAGGTGGCGGTACGGTTGCGCGCCCGGGAGTCGATGACCTGTCCGCTGCGGGTCACCGTCTCGATGCGGTTGTTGCCGGTACCCGTCTTGCCGCCGAGCGTCAGCGCGGTGCCGTCCTCCAGCGCAAAGCTGCCCTGCAGCCGCCGGGCGGTGCCGCCGTCCACCACCTGGGCGAGCGCCTGGCGCAGCACCGCGGCGACTTCCGGGGCCATCACCTGCCGCGCACGGCCCTCGGCCGGCACGAAGCGGGTCTCGTAGGGGGTGGCGGTGGCGAAGTGCAGGTCGTCGATGCGCAGGGTCGGCAGGCGCACGCCGTCGTTGAGGATGATGCCGACCAGTTCGGCCAGGGCCGCGGGGCGGTCGCCGGAGGTGCCCACGGCGGTGGCCAGCGACGGCACCAGGTGCTCGAAGGGATACCCCAGCCGTTGCCAGCGCTGGTGGATGTCGAGGAAGGCCTCGACCTCCAGCATGGTGCGGATGCGCACGTCCCGGGCGCTGCGGTGGCGGGTTCTGAACAGCCAGCCGTAGACCTCCTGGCGCTCCTGCTTGCCGGCCGCGGCGGCTTCGAGGAAGCTGGCCTCGGGGTAGTCCAGCAGATAGCCGAGCAGCCACAGCTCCAGCGGGTGCACCCGGGCGATGTAGCCCTGGTCCGACAGGGTATGCGTCCCCGGGGCATGGGCGTCGTAGAGCGCATCGATGCGTCGCTCGCCGAGGGAGGCGCCGGGCAGTCGCTCGTCCAGGAAGGCGGCGAAGGTGTCGCGGTCGGCCTCGGGGAACAGGTAGCGATGCACCGCCGCCAGGCGCGAGTCGGTGACGTTGAGGCCGCCGAGGAAGGCGTCGAGGCGCGCGTCGCTGTCCAGGTCGCGGTACTTGCGCCAGAACCGCTGCAGGAAGACCCGACCCTCGCGTTCGGCGAAGCGCTGCAGGTACTCCAGCCGACGCGGGTCCCGGTCGTCCTCGAGCAGCTGGCTGCGGCTCTCGTTGTGGTGGGTGCTGTAGCGCACCAGGTCGCGCAGCAGGCGCACGAAGGGCAGGTTGAGCGACTCGCGCAGGGCGTCGAGGAGGGTCGGGTTGCGGCCGTTGTCCTCGCGGCGGAAGTTGCCGAAGGTGTGGCGGCCGCCGCCGGTGAAGAAGGCCTCGTGGGGGCTCGCCGAATAGCGCCGCTCCATGGCGGCCGCGAGGAGGGCGTCCAGCTCGATGTCGGGCCGGGTGATCAGGGTGTCGATCACCCAGCGGCTGAGCACGTCCTGACGGTCCACCGCCACCTGGCGCAGTGTCTCCGCGGGCTCGCCCGCATGGCGCCGGTGGAGCTCGGCGATCACCTCCAGGTAGGTCGCCAGCACCCGCAGCTTGGCGGTGGAGCCCAGCTCCAGCTTGCTGCCCTCGTTGATGTCGAAGGGCTGGCCGGTGCTGTCGGTCTGGACCCGGACGCGGAAGCTGTCCTCGCCTCGCTCCAGCAGGGTGAAGCTGTAGCGCACCTCGCGGGTCTTCTCGGGTGACAGCATCCGGTCGCCGAACAGGCCCATTTCCTCGGCGTAGTCCGGGTCGGCGAGGCGATGCAGGTAGTCGGTCACCTGGCGCTGCAGGTCGCCGTGCAGGGTGGTACGCGCCCTCAGGTCGAGCCGGTCCAGGTCGTAGAACGGCATCCCGAGGAGTCCGCCGAGCCGGCCACGCGCCACCTGCAGCCCCTTGTCCTGCTCGACCCGCAGGCGTGCCGGGTCGCGGGCGAAGTCGCGGAAGGAGAGGCGCTGGCCAAGGGCGGCATCGCGCAGCTCGGCGCTCACCCGCCCCTCGTCGGCCAGCAGCCTCAGGTAGCTGTCGGTGATCCGCTCCAGCGCCTGCCGCCCGGTGGTGAGGTACCAGGAGGGGCGGCGCTGGGCGATCATCAGGGCGACCACCTGGCGCAACGCCATGCCCTGGGCCTCGAGGCTGCCGGGAGCGTTGAAGTCGGGGACCAGCAGACGGTTGACGTCGTCGAAGTCGCTGCCGAACCACACCCAGAGTCCGTCACCGATCCCGTGCACCTCGCCGTAGCCCGGTGCCGCCGACAACGGTACCGAGTTGAGGTAGTCCAGGGCCACATCCTGGCGGGCGGAGAGCGTCTGTGGCCCGTGCTGGTAGGTGCGCACGCTGGCCGAGACCATCTGGCGCAGCTTCTCCCGGGGCGAGCCGGTCAGCCCCTGGGGGGAGTGGCGGTACTTCTCGACCTGGGTGGCCAGGGTGCTGCCTCCGGAGGCCTGGCCGGGCATGTCCAGCGCCCGGCCCAGCTGGGACACGGCGGCCCTGGTGAAGCGTGGCCAGTCCACCGCCGGGTTGGCGAAGGGCGAACTCTCGTCCAGCAGCTGGCGGTTCTCGATGAACAGCAGTATCTGCAGCACCAGCGGCGGGACGGCATCGAAGTGGGGGTAGTGGCGCTGCGGATGGCGAAACGCGTACATCGCTTCGCCACGGCACTCCTCCAGGGTCAGGCCGGCCCGGGTCTTCTCCGGGTAGGGCGGAAAGAAGCCGCGCCGGGTGTACTCGAGCAGGGGTGACGAGAAGCGTGCCTGGCGTTCGATGTCGTAGTCCCCGGCCAGCAGTCGCTCCTCGATCCTCGGCAGCTGGGCATAGCCCAGCCGCTGGTCGAAGGGGCCGTGACGCGGAAACAGGATACGCTCGCTCCGGCCCGGTGCGAGGGTGTAGGTCAGGGTGCCGGCATAGCGCGACAGTTCCTGGGCCTGGATGTGCGAGGTGCGAGCCTCGGCCACCAGCAGGGTGGCGAGGGTGACGGCGAGCAGGGCGAGCAGCAACAGGAGCCCGTGGCGCAGGCGATGGCGCGGACGCTCGTCCGCCGGGGCAGGTGCCAGTGGCGGCTCCTCCACGAACGGGGAGCGCGACACGCCCGGCTCGAATGACGTCGCGGAGCGGGCCCGGGAGGTCCGGTGTGACGAAGACTCGCGCGTGCCCATGCGCCACCCCCATGCAAACTTCGTTTACCGAATGTACCTTTTTGTAGCTTAGTCCGGGGGCGGGCAAAAGGATATCGGACGCACGGAAAAAGAACGGTGTTCGAAGCGGTCAGGACGCGCGATAGACGCCGAAGTGGGTCAGCCCCTGGTCATGCAGGTGCAGCGCCTGCATGCGGCTCATCACGCCCTGGCTGCAGTACAGGAGGTAGCAGCGGTCGTCCGGGAGCTCCGGGGCACGACTCTGGAGCTCGTAGAAGGGGATCTCGAGGCGCGGCACGTCGGGAAGTCGCAGGGGGGAGGCCTCGCGCTCGTCCGGGGGACGGATATCGATCACGCTGGTATCTCCCAGCTGCTCGAGCTCCTGCACGGTGTCCACCATCGTCACCTCGCCGGGGACATGCCGGCGCTCCATCAGGCGGTCGGAGCGGGTGGTCGTGGCGGCCTCGATGGCGGCCTCGAGCACACGGAAGTCGAAGGCGGACTCGGCCTCCTCGATCTGGCTGGCGCGTGCACGGGTATGCGGGCGCCGGGAAATCACGCCGCAATACTCGGGCATCGTCTCGGCGAAGCGGGCGGTGTCGATGCGCCGCGCCTGGGTGATGATCTCCTGCTTGTCCTCGGTGAGCAGCGGACGCAGGATCGGCAGGGTGCTCGCCTCGTCGATCAGCGCCAGGTTGGTCAGGGTCTGGCTCGAGACCTGGGCGATGGCGTCGCCGGTGACCAGCGCCGGAATCCGTTCGCGACGCGCGATGCGGCTGGCGGCCCGCACCATCATGCGCTTGAGGACCACCCCCATCACGCCGTCCGGCACGTTGCGCAGGATCTCGGCGACCACGCCCTCGAAGGGTATCGAGATGAAGCGGACCCGATGCGACGCGCTGTAGCGGTGCCAGAGGTGGTGGGTCACCTCGCGCACCCCGGCTTCGTGGGCCGGCCCCCCCAGGTTGAAGAACAGGAAGTGGGTCTTGACGCCGCGACGCATCATGCGCCAGGCCGCCACCGGCGAATCGAAACCGCCGGAGATCAGCGCCAGGGCCTGCCCCTGCAGGCCGAGCGGATAGCCGCCCAGGCCGGGCCAGCGGGCCTGGATCAGCCGCAGCTGCCGGTGGACGACCTCGACGGCCACGTCCACCTCGGGCCGGGTCAGGTCGACCCTGGCACCGGGGCTCGCCTCGAGCAGGCGCCGCCCGATCAGTCGCTCGATGTCCTCGGAGCTGAAGTCATGGTCGCCGCGCCGCTTGGCGCTGACCCGGAAGCGGCGGCCGGCGATGGCCTGCTGCCACAGCGGCACCACCTGGCCGGCGATATCGTCGAGGCCGGTGAAGGGCACCTCGCGGAGGGCCAGCACCTCGTGAATGCCGGGAATTCGCGTCAGGCGTTCCTCCATCTCGCGGACCCGGGCGTCGGGCAGGTCCTCCGGCAGGGCGACGTGCAGGGCATCCCAGGTGTCCTTGACGCTGACCCGCTCGTCGAGTCGACGCAGGATGATGCGCACGTTGCCGGCCAGGCAGCGGGTCATGTGCCGGCGCACGGAGCGCGACTTGATGGTGATCTCGGGGAACAGCTTGAGAAGATAGTGCATGCGTAGAAAACGATTCAAAAACAGTATTTTGACATCATATCAGGACGGCCGCCGCGGCGCACGACACCCCCGTGCAAGCGCAACGCCCGGCAGGGGCCGGGCGTTGCGGGTGACGGGGCAGGGTCGGCTCAGTAGAGGGCCTGCTCCTCGTCGACCACTTCCTTCAGTACCTCGAGATAGAGCCGGTCGGCCTCGGAGTGCTCGGCCGGGTCCTCGGGAATGTGCACGCTGGTGGTGTCCGAGATCTCGTTGGCGATACGCGCCATCGCTTCGGCCTTGCTGCCCTCGGAGAGCTGGCGACGGGCGATCTCCAGCGACTGCTCGAGAATCTTGGGGTCCTGCAGCAGTTTCTTGATGAAGCCGCGCAGCTCGTTGATGATCCGCGTCTTCTGGATTTCCGATGAGGACATGGCGTTCTCCTTGTCGTGACGCTGCCGTGTCGGTGATGGCGTGACGATAGCATGTTTGGTGACCTGCGGGAGAGGGTGGCGCCGGGGATGAAGAATACTTTGTAAGTATTGTCTTACATCAAGTGTCGGTAATTTCTTCGCCTGGCGCGGCAAATTAGGGATTGGAGAAACGTGCCGGTTTGGTTACGCTGCATTACAAAGCTTAACGCTCATGAAAAAGTACTGTGGCTTTCAATCTGCACCGGCTGGTTTTCTGGTATCGGTGGCACGGTAGCGAGCGACCGCCTGGTCGTGGTCATCGTGCAGGCCTGGACAGATGGATGGGTGGGCTATCCGGCCGTGCCGAAAGCTGCCCGTGATAACAAGACGACAAGTTGAACATCATGACGGGCCCGGCAGCGTTGTGGCTGCGAGCCTGCCAACCAGGAAAGGGAACTCGAATGAAAATCGCGACCGACTCCTCTCGTCCCAGGGGCGCACGCCGCCTGGCCCAGGCCGCCGTGATGGGCTCCTCGCTCGCCCTGCTGCCGCTCACCGCCGCCGTGGCCCAGACCCTGCCGCCGGGCCTGGCGGCGCCCGGCTCGTCCGACCTGCGCACGGTGGTGCAGCAGGCCATCGCCACCAACCCCGAGGTCCGGGCGGCCTGGAACGGCCTGAATGCCGCCGGCAACGACGTCGGCGTGGCGCGCGGCAACTACCTGCCGAGCATCGACGTGGCGGCGGGAATCGGCCGCGAGGCGCGCGAGGGCGACGATCGCGGGAGCTATGATACCGACTTCGCCGAGATCACCCTGACCCAGATGATCTACGACGGCTTCGCCACACGCAGCGAGGTCGAGCGTCTCGATCGTGCCAAGCTGGTGCGCTACTACGAGCTGCTGGGTGCCAGCGAGAACGTCGCCCTGGAAGCCGCCCGGGCCTACCTGGACGTCAGCCGCTACCGGGAGCTGGTGAGCCTGGCCCAGGACAACTACGCCGACCACCTGCGGGTCTTCAACCAGATCGAGGAGCGAGCGCTCTCCGGCGCCGGCCGCGGCGTCGACCTGGAGCAGATCAGTGGCCGCCTGGCCCTGGCCGAATCCAACCTGATGACCGAGGCCTCCAACCTGCATGACGTCACGGCGCGCTACCAGCGTATCGTCGGCGACCTGCCGGCGGAGAACCTGGCGCCGGCCCCGGCGCTCGACGACCGCCTGCCGCCCTCGGTGGCCGAGGCCGTGGACCTGGCCTTCACCGGCAACCCGGAGTTCCATGCCGCCATCGAGAATATCGAGGCGGCGCGAGCCGAGCGCGAGGGCGCCCGTTCCGGGTTCCACCCGCGCCTCGACCTGCGTGGCAGCGCCGGCACCTACGACAGCAACGATGGCAACTTCGATCCGCTGGGCAGGCGGGACCGCAACCGCATCGAACTGGTCGCCAGCATGAACCTCTACCGTGGCGGCAGCGACCTGGCGTCGTTCCGCGCCGCCACCGATCGCGTCGAGCAGTCGGTCAACCTGCGCGAGAAGGCCTGTGTCGATGTGCGCCAGACCACCCAGATCGCCTACAACGACACCCAGCGCCTGCGCGAGCAGCTCGACTACCTGAACCAGCACCGCCAGTCCATCGATCGCGTGCGCGGCGCCTACCAGCAGCAGTTCGACATCGGCCAGCGCACCCTGCTCGACGTGCTGGACAGCGAGAACGAGTACTTCGAGGCCAGCCGCGCCTACGTCAACGCCCAGTACGACGTGGCCCTCGCCGATGCCCGCACCCTGGCCGCCATGGGCCAGCTGATGCAGGCCCTGGAGGTTCGCCGGGACGACATGCCGACCCTGGCCGAGATGGGCAGCGACGGCGTGGAGATCAATCCCGACGTGATCTGCCCGGCCCAGGGGCCCACCGGCTTCACCCTCTCCGACTTCACCGGCGGGATCACCGCGCCGGCACCCACCCGGGCGCCGGACGTCACCCTCTCCGCCGATGCCCTGTTCGCCATCAACAGTGCCGAGCTCTCCGCACAATCCCGTGGCGAGCTGTCCGAACTGGCCGAGCGGATCCGTGGCCGCAGCGACCTGGAGCGGGTCTTCATCGCCGGTCATGCCGACAGCACCGGCAATGACGCCATCAATGATCCGCTCTCCCAGGCGCGTGCCGACAGCGTCGCCGACTACCTGGTCAGCCAGGGCGTGACGCCCGGCCTGATCGAGACCCGCGGCTACGGTTCCCGCCAGCCGGTGGCGAGCAACGACACCGTCGACGGCCGTCGCCGGAATCGCCGCGTCGAGGTGACCCTGGAGCGGGTCGGCGAGAACCTCGACATGAGCTTCCGGCCCGTCCAGGAACAGTCCCTCGGCCTGGCCGCCGGCAGTGACGACGTCTCCCGCGCCTGGTCCGCGCCCCTCGACCTCTATGCCGAGGTCGAGGCGCATGCGGCCGACCCGCGCCCCCTGGCAGATGCGGGTGACACCGCCGGCGAGCCGACCTTCCTGCAGGTCGCGGCGCTGCAGAGCGAGGCCGGCGCCACCGGCCTGGGCGAGCAGCTGGGGGCCGAGCTCGAGCTGCCGGTTCGCCTGCACAGCGCCGCCGGCCTGCATCGGGTCCAGCTCGGCCCGGTCGGCGGGCCCGACGAGGTGCGTGACCTCCAGCGTCGCCTCGAGGCCCTGGGCTTCAGCGACACCTATACCGTCAGGGGGTGATCGACCGGGCCGGGCCGTCCGGCACCGATCACGCAGGTGATCGACACTCGTCGCCACGCCGCGGGGCCGCCAAGCCCCGGCGGCGTGGCGCAGCGATTTCAGAGGCAGGTGAATAGGTGTGACGCACAGAGAAAACCTGGATCCGCCCCCGGGGCCATCGCGCCCCGTCATTCGGGATGAACTCCTGGAGTGCCTCCAGACCATCGCCCTGGTGCATGGTCACGCGGCAACGGCGGAATCCTTCACCGCCGGCCTGCCCCTCGAGGAGGGGCGACTCACCCCGGCGATCTTCCCGCGTGCCGCCTCCCGCGCCGGGCTGACCGCGCGCATCGTCAAGAGCCGCCTGGTGCAGCTCAACCCGGCCCTGCTCCCCGCCGTGCTGCTGCTGGAGCCGGGGCGAGCCTGCGTGCTGGTGGCACTGGACCTCAAGGCGCGTCGTGCCCGGGTGATCTTCCCCGAACTGGGCGATGCCGAGACCGAGGTCAGCCTCGACGGCCTGCAGTCCAGCTACAGTGGCCAGGCGATCTATGTGCGCCCGCGCTTCCACTTCGATGCCCGCGGGCCCGAGGTCAACAGGCAGCGCGCTCGCCACTGGTTCTGGGGGGTGATCCGCGAGAACCGCAGGCTCTACCGCGATGTCATCGCCGGCTCGGTGGTGATCAACCTGTTCGCCGTGGCGATGCCGCTGTTCGTGCTCAATGTCTATGACCGCGTGGTGCCCAACCACGCCACCGAGACGCTCTGGGTGCTGGCCGCGGGCATCTTCGTGGTGCTCTGCTTCGACCTGGCGTTGCGGCTGATGCGCAACGCCTTCGTCGACCTGGCGGCGAGCCGGGCCGACGTCAAGCTCTCCTCGTCGATCATGGCCCGGGTCCTGGGGCTGAGGATGGAGGCCAGGCCGGCCTCCACCGGGTCCTTCGCGGCGACGCTGCAGTCCTTCGAATCGGTACGGGCCTTCATCGGCTCGGCCACGGTGGTGGCGCTGGTCGACCTGCCCTTCGTGCTGATGTTCGCCGGCATCATCGCGCTGATCGGCCCGCCGCTGGTGATTCCGGTGCTGGTGGGCATCGTCCTCGTGCTGCTCTACGCCATGGCGGCCCAGGGCAAGCTGCACGAACTCTCCGAGACCACCTGGCGGGTGGGCGCGCAGCGCAACGCCACCCTGGTGGAGTCGATCTCGCACCTGGAGACGGTCAAGGCCCTGCGCGCCGAGAGCCGCATCCAGGCGATCTGGGAGAAGGCCTCGGCCTACCTGTCGCGAACCGCCGCCCAGCTGCGCCTGGTCAGCTCCTCGGTCTCCAGCGTGGCGCTCTGGGCCCAGCACAGCGTGGCGGTCTGCGTGATCATCATCGGGGTCTACCAGATCATCGAGGGCAACCTCAGCCAGGGCGGGCTGATCGCCGCCTACCTGCTCTCGTCCCGTGCCATGGCCCCGGTCAGCCAGGCCGCGGCGCTGCTGGCGCAGTACCACCAGTCCTCCACGGCGCTGCAGTCGCTCGACTCGGTGATGGCGCGTCCGGTGGAGCGACCCGAGGGCAAGCAGTTCGTCAACCGGCCGGTGGTGCGCGGGGAGATCCGCTTCGACAAGGTGACCTTCCGCTACCCCGACGAGGAGCGTGATGCCCTGCGCGACATCTCGCTGCAGGTCGAGCCCGGCGAGAAGGTCGCCCTGCTCGGGCGGGTGGGCTGCGGCAAGTCGACCCTCAACAAGCTGATGCTGGGGCTCTACACCCCCGCCGCCGGGGCGGTGCTGGTGGATGGTGTCGATATCCGCCAGTTCGACCCGATCCAGCTGCGCCGCCATATCGGCTATGTGCCCCAGGACGTCAGCCTGTTCTTCGGCTCGTTGCGCGACAACGTGGTGGCCGGCGGCGGCAGCGACGGGGTGGACGACGACGCGCTGCTGCGGGCGATCGAGCTCTCCGGCCTGCAGGGGCTGGTCAATGCCCACCCCCACGGCGTCGACCTGCAGGTGGGCGAGCGCGGCCAGTCGCTCTCCGGCGGCCAGCGCCAGGCGGTGGCCATCGCCCGGGCCCTGGTCCATGACCCGCAGATCCTGCTGCTCGACGAACCCACCAGCTCCATGGACCACGCCAGCGAGGAGGCCTTCAAGGCCAGCCTCAAGGCGTATGCCCACGGCAAGACCATGGTCGTCGTCACCCACCGCACCTCGCTGCTGTCGCTGGTCGACCGCATCGTCGTCATCGACGCCGGCAAGGTGGTGGCCGACGGCCCCCGTGACAAGGTGGTGGAGGCCCTGCGCAAGGGCCAGATCGGGAGGGCCGGCTGATGGCGAAGCGGCAGGACAGGACCGCCGAGCAGCAGGGCTTCGAGGCCATCGGGCGCTTCTCCGAGGTGGGCGGCAAGCCGTTCCGCCCCTTCATCGACCGGCTCTTCGCCCGGCGCGTCACCGCGGCACACCTCAACCGCGACTGGGCCAGCGACGCCGACTGGGCCCGCTTGCAGCAGGACCCGATCCGCGCCCGGGCCTTCCTCTACGTGGTGCTGCTGGCGGTAGCGGCATTGATCACCTGGTCCTGGTTCGCTTCCATCGACGAGGTGACCCGCGGCAGCGGACGGGTGATCCCCTCCAGCCAGTTGCAGCGGGTGCAGACCCTCGACGGCGGGGTGGTGCAGGAGATCCTGGTGCGGGAAGGCCAGCGGGTCGAGGCCGGCGAGGTGCTGATGCGCATCGACCCGACCCGATTCGTCTCCAGCTTTCGCGAGAATCGCGCCCAGGCACTGGCACTGGAGGCCCGCGCCGAGCGACTGCGTGCGCTGATCACCGACACCCCCTTCGACCCCTCGGAGCGGCTGCGCGCCGAAGCGCCCGGCATCGTCGCCCAGGAGCGCGAGGTCCACGAGAGCCGCCGCGAGGAGCTGCGCGAGCAGGAGAGCATCCTCGCCGACCGCATCCGCCAGCGCGAGGAGGAACTGCGCGAGGCCCAGGCCCGGCGCGACACCGCCCAGCGCGAGGCCAACATGTCCCGTCAGGAGCTCAACCTGACGCGGCCGCTGCTGCAGTCCGGGGCCGTGTCCGAGGTCGAGGTACTGCGCCTGGAGCGGGAAGTCTCTCGGGCCACCGGCGAGCGCGACCAGGCCGCTGCCGCCGTGTCGCGCCTGGAGTCCGCCGTGCAGGAGGCGCGTACCCAGCTGAGCGAGCTCGGCACCGAACGGCGCAGCGACTGGCAGAACGACCTGGCCCAGACCCTGGGGGATCTCAACGCGCTGGACGAATCCAGCACCGGCCTGCAGGACCGGGTTCGCCTGGCCGAGATACGCGCCCCGGTGGACGGCGTGGTGCAGCGGCTGGCCATCAATACCATCGGCGGGGTCGCCCAGTCCGGCCAGGAGGTGGTGGAGATCGTGCCCAGCGATGACCAGTTGCTGGTCGAGGCGCGCATCGCGCCCCAGGACATCGCCTTCCTGCGTCCCGGCCAGCCGGCCACCATCAAGCTCACCGCCTACGATTTCGCCATCTATGGCGGTCTCCAGGCCGAACTCGATCATATCAGTGCCGACACCATCACCGACGACAACGACAACACCTTCTACCTGGTCCGGGTGCGCACCCTGGACACCGAGGACATCACCAGCGAACTCCAGGTGATTCCCGGCATGACCGCCCAGGTCGACATCATGACCGGCAAGCGCACCGTGATGCAGTACCTGCTCAAGCCGGTGCTGCGGGCCTGGAGTGATTCACTGGGAGAACGATGATGACACAGCTCTTCGTCTGTCAGGGCCGCGACGAGATCCCCCGCTGGCGAACGGCCTTCTCCGACGCCCGGCTGGTGAGTCCGCAGCAGGCCCGGGCCTGGGCCGCGAGCGGTGACCGGGTGTGGGTGATGAGCAACCTCGAGAACTGGCCCGCCCTGGTCTCCCAGCTGAGTGGCCGCGGCGCCACCCTCACCGTGCTCAGCTATGCGCCGAGCTCGCTCGAGGCCTTCCAGGCCCTGAATGCCGGCGCGCGGGGCTACGCCCATGCCCTCTCCCCGCCGGAACTGCTGCGCCAGGTCGAGGTGGTCACCACCCACCAGGGGATCTGGGTCTGGCCCGAGCTGCTGGCCCAGGTGGTGGGCGGCACCTTCAAGGCGCTGGGCGGCGAGTCGCGCCTGCAGGAGGAGACCCTGGCTAAGCTCACTGCGCGGGAGAGGGCGGTGGCCCTGGCCGTGGCCGCGGGGCACAGCAACAAGGAGGTCGCGCGGCGGCTGGATATCACCGAACGCACCGTCAAGGCCCACCTGGGGGCGGTGTTCCGCAAGCTCGGTGTCCGCGATCGCATGCAATTGATCCTGCGGCTCTCGCACCAGGACGCGAGCATAGCTGATCCAGGTCAATGATCGGCGCGTCATGTCCGCGTGGACAATGGGCTTTTTGCCTGAGTGGCCCCATGATCATTGATGAAGCGGTTGCCCGTGTTTTCCGGTGACCGACCCGCAACCAGAGGACCCCGCCATGAGCATTGCCACCATCCATTCCCTCGTTGGCCAGGCCTGGGCCCGTGACGGCGAAGGCAACCTGCGCGAGCTGCGCGTCGGTGATGCCCTGGAGCCGGGCGAGACCCTGGTCACCGCCGACGGTGCCCGGGTGATCCTCGACTTCGCCGACAGTGGCGCCCCGATTCTCGTCGGTGCCGGTCAGGAGCTGGCGATGACCGAGGCGCTGGCGAGCGGGAGCGACGACCCGGAAGAGGCCACTCTCGGCGATACCGAGCTGGAGACTCTGCTCGGCGCCCTGGAGGATCCGCAGGTCGATCTGCTCGACCTCCTCGACCCGGCGGCAGCCGGCCCGGGCGCCGGCGCCGGCGAGGCCGGCGGGCATGGCTTCGTGCGACTGCCGCGCATCGTCGAGAACCTCGACCCCCTGAGCTACGAGTATGACCAGCCGGGGCCCGGGGAGGTCGCCACGCCGCTCGACACGGGAGTCGCCGCGGCGGTGCCGGCCACCGATTCCCCGCTTCCCGAGGAACCCCTGGCGCCCGTCGACCCGGACGAACCCGTGGACCCGGACGATCCCGTCGATCCGGATGACCCCGTGGACCCGGATGATCCCGTCGACCCGGACGATCCGGATGACCCCGTGGACCCGGACGATCCGGATGACCCGGATGACCCGGATGACCCGGACGACCCGGACGATCCGGACGATCCGGATGACCCGGATGACCCGGATGACCCGGATGACCCGGACGAGCCCCTGGTCCTCTCCTTCACCGGCCATACGGTGGGGGCGAGTGACGGCCAGGGCACCCTCGGCAACGCCAGGGAACTCAAGGAGACCGGCTCCCAGAGTGCCACCGCCGTGCTCTCTGACGATGGCTTCTACTCCGTCGATCACCAGGGCAACGACGATCCGGACGCGATCGAGTCCGGCGAGGCGCTGCTCTTCGAGCTTGCCGGCATGTCGAGTGCGGCGACCTTCGAGCTGATCGGCCCGATCCACGGGGCCACCTACAACCTCTATGACGAGGACGGGGAGTTCTTCTTCAAGGGCAACCTGGAGGATCTCCTGCTCCAGGACGGGCTGGTGGTGATCGAGCATGACGAGCCGTTTGCCTTTGTCGCCTTCCTGGGCGGAGCCAGCGGGCCGGGGCAGAGCGGCGAGGGGAGTGCCTTCGCCGTCAGGCCGGTGTCCCTGGACCTCGCCACCGAGACGACCTCGGGTTCGCTGGAGGAGCCCGGTGTCGAGACGCTCGGCTGGACCCTCGCGGAGGACGAGGAGACGGCCCCGTCGACGGATGACGCCTTCACCACCTATCGGCTCGGCGAGGGAGACTCGCTCGATCTCAGGGACATGCTCACCGAGTGGGACGGGCAGAATGACTCGCTGGACGACTATCTCCAGGCCGCGCCGGCCGATGGTGGCGATACCGTGCTGCACATCAGCACCGATGGGCAGTTCGGCGACGGTGACCTGGGCCTGGCCGATCAGCTGATCCTGCTCGAGGGAGTCGCCTACCACGGTGACATCCTCCAGCAGCTGCTCGACGAGGAACAGCTCGAGATCGAGTGACGCCCCGTCGGCTGACCATAACCAGAGACGCCCGGCCTGTCCGGGCGTCGTGCGTTACTTGATGGCGGTCATCTTTTTCCCCTACCTGTCCATCGGTCCAATACTCAGCCGTTCGTCGGTTGCCTAATGTGAAGTCATAAGCCGCACTCGGTCCTTTCGTATCAGCGACCCGCAAGCGGTGTCCGAGAAGCTTCATTACGCAGGAGTCATTCCATGAGCATCGCAACCGTGGTTTCCCTCACCGGCCAGGCCTGGGCGCGTGACGCCGACGGCAACCTGCGCGAACTGCGCGTCGGCGATACCCTCCAGGAGGGCGAGACCCTCGTCACCGCCGACAACGCCCGGGTCGAGCTCGACTTCGGCGACAACCTCGACCCCACCCTGATCGAGGGCGGTCAGGAGGTGGCCATGACCCCGGAACTCGACGCCGACCAACCGGTGGCCGTCGAGGATGCCAGCGCGCTCGATGAGGATCTCGATGCCCTGCTCGCCGCCCTTGAGGACGAGGAAGGCGACCTGCTCGACATCTTCGATGCGACCGCCGCCGGGGCCGGCCCGGGTGGCGGCGGAGGCGACGGCCACAACTTCGTGCGCCTGACGCGGATCGCCGAGGACACCGACCCGCTGGCCTTCGACTTCAGTGTCGGGACCTTCGATGGGCCGCCTGAGGGTGAGTTGACGGCGGAAGAGGTGGTGGTCGAGGAGGAGCTGGAAGAGCCCGAGCTGGTCGATGAGCCTGAAGAGCCCGAGCTGGTCGATGAGCCTGAAGAGCCCGAGCCCATTACGGCAACCATCACGCTGAGCGCTCCGGAGCAGGTCAC